>CAZKGS010000127.1:0-6804 GCA_964552105.1 uncultured Syntrophaceae bacterium | reverse complement strand
CGCGTCGCAACAAGACGAGCGCCCAGTAGACAACTGGCTATAAGATAGAATACGCTTGTGCTTCCCAGCTTCAGCAACCCGTTGCCCGCCGGCAGCGGGTCAAGCCAGGTGAACAATTGTCAGGAAAGTGCAATGCACATTTGGGAGCTACTATCATGGCGGTAACAATTGCACGGTCATTGATTATAAGTAGTGGTTTCATATATCGCGTCACCGTGCAGCGATTTCCCGCAGTGCTTGGATGAAGTCTCGGAAGGTGCGATAAGCATAGTTTCGAAAAGTCTGGGCGGGCATAGGACCGCTATACTGTGTTGCCACCAGAGCAGGGCCTTCAGCACCTGATTCCGGGAAATACTTATTTAGATTTCTAATAAAGCTACGAAACCACCTGGCGGAATACTGTGACTGCAAAGAGTTAATTTCTGCCGGGATTGAATCCGCAACTCCTTAGAGGAATCTGGCCTGCCCCCCGAGAATAGGGCCATCTTGAATGCGAGACTCCTGTAGAATAATAGATACAGGTGGACTGCCCCCCAAAAATAGGACCACCTTAAATGTGAGGTTCTTGTAGAATAAATATAGGAGAAAGCACTAGTAAAAAAGGATTTCAGAGACACAGGTGTTGCTCAAGTCTGGAGGTAGGGGTACAATGATTACTGTCAGGGAAAGCAGGAAGTCCTTCATTGTAGGTGATACTAAAAAAGGGGGCACCTTAGGGGAAGTAAACAACATATGAAAAGGGGAGGCCAAAATGGAGCCCATTAAGAAAGATATAGCAAGAGAAATTATTGATGATTTTGCTAAAGAAATAGCGGCATGTAAGAGGCCTGGGCCAAAACCACAGAAAACTGTTATAGATTTCAGAACCGAACAAAAAGATGGCTTCGAAAGAGAAGTATATTATGCCCCGGTTGGATTACTCAGATACAGAAAAGATAACGGAAGGATCTCCTCAGACATTCTACATTATGAAAAAGAACACGGAATACTGGATGACAAAAGTGACCAAGCACAGAAGATCATCAGAGGTTTTCTGGAACAAAAGGATAGAGAAAAGACGGAAGTACTAATACGGGCTTTGGAACACGAAGGCCAGAGAGATCCGGCTATTGTTACGTGTGATGGCTTCCTAATAAACGGAAATCGAAGAAAAATGGCACTCGAACATTTACAGGATAAACATAAGGGGGATTCGCAATTTGCAGATATGAGGGTAGTCATATTACCGGGTAAAGGGGACCCTGGAGGTCCACCCACACAGCTCGAAATCGAAGAGATTGAAAACAGATATCAGCTTCAAAGTGAAGGTAAAGCTGAATATTATGCCTTTGATCGGGCTCTATCGATTAGAAGAAAGATAGAAAACGGCATGAGTTTGGAACACCAATTAAGGGATGATCCAAATTATGCCAGACTTGATGAAAAGAAATTCAAAGAAGCGGTAAAAGACACCGAGGCCGAATATCTTAAACCTTTAGAATGTATTGATAGATATTTAGACAACCTTGGGAAAGAGAGCCTTTATAGCATCATTTCGACGGGTAAGGCAGATCGTGAGGGTCGTTGGCAGGCGTTTCACGATTATTATAAGTCAGTTTATCAAAAGCTGGAAAATAACAAACAACGCATGAAACTAGGAATTGAAGAGGACGAAATCGGAGATATAGAAGATGCTGCGTTTAAAATTATCAGGACGAGAGAAATTCCTGATATGCCCAAAGTACACATGATTATCAGAAATTTTCCAAAATGGATTAGTAATGATAATGCGAGAAAAGAGCTTGTTAAACTTGTTGATATCGAACCAGAATTACCTTATGAGGAAACGCTTGACGAAAATGGGGGTGAATGTACACCTCGAGTAATTGATCAACGATGGGCAAAAAAGCATAAGACAAAGATAACAAAGCATGTAAAAAATGCAAGGAATTTATACGAGCGAAGAAAAGAAAAGGAAACTCCACTCGACTTGTTGAAGAATGCGTTAAAACAGCTTAACCACGAAAACATGGAACCTGCAAATGTAGAAATATCCAATTATGCTGAAGCTATGAAAATTGCTAGAGAAATCCAGGGCCGTGCCAAGGAAATTGAGCATGAATTTTATGGATATCGGAAACAGTTAAAGAATCTTGCCAATAGAAAATAATTGACGAAATGATATTAGATGTTATAGATGACATACTCATACTTGATGATATTTCACTACAGTTAAAACCCCGGCATGTCAACCAATTAAAATTTTGGGGTTTTATCAAGGCGCCTGGCAGCGACAAATACCAGATTAAGCTTGAGAATAGTGTTCTGCCAAAATTGCAGCATTATTTAACCAAACACAGGATAACATATTCATTGTCTCCATCTTGTCAGCAAGTGGTTTCAAGGCTCAATGAAAGACTCGATAGGAATAAACGGATTAGGATTCTTGGAGAAGAATTTAAGGAGGGTAAATTTGATCAAATAAAGTTTAATCAATTCTCATCCTTTGTTCAAAGTAACATCATAAGGAAATTGAAGGAGCATCAGTTGAAAGCTGCATACCATTTGTACTTGGTACAGGACGCAGCTAATTTCTCGGTACCCGGAAGTGGTAAAACTTCTGTGGTTCTCTCAGTATTTGAGAAACTTCGACTAGAAGAGAAGGTCGATTTTTTATTTGTCGCAGGGCCTCCTGCCTGTTTTAATCCTTGGATATTGGAATATGAGCTTACCTTGGGTCGTAAACCTGATCTCCGGATACTAGCAGGTGGCAATCAAGCACAAAGAAAGCTTGAATATTACACTATTGGTAATCAGACTGCTGATTTATATTTGACGACTTTTCAGTCTCTCTTAAACGACAAAGAAGAGATCAAGGCATTCTTTAAACAGCGCCGAGGCAGGATATATCTTGTAATTGATGAAGCTCATTATATCAAGCAAATTGGTGGCAGATGGGCGAATGCTATCGTTGAACTAGGGGAGAATGCAAATTATAGATGTGTTTTGACAGGAACACCATTGCCTAGAAAATATTCCGATGCCTTTAATCTATTCGATTTTTTATGGCCCGAGAATAGTCCAATCAGTTCAGATACAAAGAACAGAATAATATTGCTGGAAGAAAACAATGATAGTAAAGCAGCCAAGGAGCTGCTTGTTAAGAGTATAGGGCCACTTTTCTATCGAGTCCGAAAATCAGACCTTGGTCTCCTTCCTCCTTTATTCCATGATCCAATCATGCTCGAGATGAATCAATACGAAAGGAAAATTTACGAAGCAATTGAGAATAGAATCCGGAACTATTCTCAAGACGATTATTTGAAAAGTATAGATTTGATCACCCAATTAAGGCGTGGAAGAATAATGAGACTAAGACAATGTGTTTCATATACAAAGCTATTACTAAAGTCTTTGGAGAACTATCCGGAAACACTAGTTGATGAAGGATCAGATGTTTTTGAAGTAATTCGTGATTATGATGGCTTGGAAAAGCCGGCAAAATTGGAGTATCTATCTGAACTTATTCAAGACCTTCAAAGAAATAATCAAAAAGTAGTCATTTGGTCGAATTTTATTGGCACATTAAAGCTAATCCACAGTTTACTAACACAATCTGGGATTTACTGTAAACTGATATTCGGACAGACTCCTATCGAACAGACATCGGTAGAAGAAGAAGAAACACGGGAAAAGATCCGTAACGAGTTTGTGGACCCCGAAAGCGGGCTGGATGTTCTTATCGCTAACCCTGCGGCTTGTGGAGAATCCATATCATTGCATAAAACCTGCTTCCATGCTATTTACTATGATCTCTCTTACAATTGCGCGCAATATCTTCAATCACTAGATCGTATACATCGAGTAGGTGGGTCAGAAATTAACCAAGCAAATTATTATTTTCTGCAATATAAAGATACTATTGACAACGATATAAAAGAGAACCTTGAAAGCAAAGCCCGAAAAATGTATGACGTGATCGAAGAAGAATATGACATATATTCGCTCGATATGTTTGAAGAAACTGATGAAATACAGGCCTATGAAAGACTATTTTCTAAATCCAAATGATTGATTTCAATAAAATCTCCATAAACCAAATAGCACATCTATCTCAGGTCATTAATGAGTCCTCTCTATTCCAAGAGGAATTTATTAAAGCAAAATACTCGAGGACAATGCCAAACTACCAAACGACAGTTGAATTTCTAAGAACGTTAAATCTAATTGAAATTGATGATAAAGCGACCATAATAATAAAACCTAGATATAAGGGATTACTTCAGGATATTCAGAAATCAGAGAAGCCAACAGAGGTGGTTAATAAATATCTCCTCAAACATATTTACGATACGCGGAATGAGTTCAGAGAATATGCAAACGAATTCCTTTCGAATTTCTCTTTTCATGGCGAACACTATGAGTTCAAACCAACCCTGAAGCAAAAATTACAGTATAGCGGGATCAGGAACTTCTTGATGCAATTGCACATACTTGACTATGACTCGACGGATGTAAAATATATTATTGAAGATTATTTCGTTGTAGAGCGTCTGGAATCGAATGAAGAGCACCTTGTTTCTGAGAAGAATTTCAAGAAGATTCAAAATATGAAAGAGCAAATAGGCAGAGCAGCCGAAGAGGCTGTTTTGGAGTACGAGAAAGCTAGATTATCGGAGTTCCCACATATTGTTGATAAGATCAAACACATCGCTAGTAAAGACGTATCTGCCGGATATGACATCAAAAGCTACGAGCATCATGAAGACGAGTCGTTTATCCCACGTTTGATAGAAGTAAAGGCGGTATCTAGTTGGGACTACCACTTCTATTGGACAAAAAATGAAATTGAGACTTCGAGGCTAAATGGTACAAATTATTATTTGTACCTGTTGCCCATATATACTAAGAATGAGTTTGATTTGAAGAACATGAAACAAATTAGAGATCCCTTTACGAACGTATACAACAATAAGAATATGTGGACCCCAACAATTGAAACGATATCTTATGCTCTTTTTAATGAACCTCAAGTGAAGGAAGCTTCTGATGAAGCCTGAAAAAACGGACGTATTATACCAAGGTCAGAACATTGTGTATTTGTCTGATAATACTATATTGCCTGATGACAGTGTTGACCTAATAGTTACCTCTCCACCCTATGCTGAGCGGCGGAACGGATCATATGGTGGAATTCATCCAAACAGATATGTGGCCTGGTTTTTGCCGATTGCAGAACAATTATTTAGAGTGCTCAAATACAATGGGTCTTTCGTTCTCAACATTAAAGAACATTGTAGGAACGGAGAGAGGGAAACATATGTATTGGAACTTATCTTAGCATTGAAACAGCAAGGTTGGTTATGGGTTGAAGAATATTGTTGGTATAAGAAGAATTCATATCCTGGGAAGTGGCCAAACAGATTTCGAGATAATTGGGAGCGGTGCCTGCATTTTACTAAACAGAAGCGATTTAAAATGTATCAAGATGCCGTTAAAGTCCCCATCGGAGATTGGTCTAAATTAAGATTTAAATCGATGTCGACAAATGATTTCATTAGATACACTTCTGGCACAAATAGTAAATTTGGCAGAAATGTATCTAATTGGTTGAATAAAAGGAAAGTCTATCCACATAACGTCCTAGTTTTTGAAGAAGAACACTATATAGAACCATCGACAGTGTTACATCTTGCCACAGAATGCTCTAATCGTAACCATAGCGCAGTTTTCCCAATTGAATTACCGAGTTGGTTTATCCGATTGTTTACTCAAAAGGGAGATATTGTATTAGACCCATTTGTTGGGGTTGGGTCAACCGCAATAGCTGCTAAACTCTTAGGTAGAAGGTATATCGGGATAGAAAATTCAGAGGCATATATAAAAGAAGCGGTTATGAATATCGCAGATTTAGATGATTCTTTAAAACCTCAATAAATCTTTAATATCGGTGGCAATTATCGGGCCGTTCGGCAGACAACTTGAGGTAAACTCCATTAAACTAGGCAGAATCAAGTCACCATGGGGTGCCCCGTTTTTAGTACCACTTACAATGAGAGACTTCCTGCTTTTGGACTTGGCTGCATCTTATAGCAATCCGCCAGAATGTGCAGCGGTGGTTTTCTAATGTCTCCGCAGGCAGATAATTTACTGCTGGCAATGCGCCCGAATCGCTTTGCACGGGGAAAGACAGGGAGCTAACTTCTTGAATATTGGGCGATTTTCTCTCGGATGGCGTTCCAGTCCGGGTCGCCGTGGTGGAAGAACGATTTGAAGTTATCCCTGAGCCATTCGTAGTAATCACCTTCAGCGTACTTACAAAAAGCGTCAGCAAATAAATCTGCATCGAAGTCCTCGGGCACCTCTATTTTCAGGTCTGTGAACTGGTCTTGCAGGAATTCTTTTACTGCTTCACGGTCAAGCATATTTCGGCCTCCGCACATTTGAAACTTGCTTTTAACATAATGCCAGGGCATTCCTTATCAAATTGAAGGTAGCTTCGTGCACACCCTCTGCCAGCACATCTTTACAGTTCATAGCATCTTGTAGCTTATAGAGCTCCCCCTGGCCTATCAAAACCAGTTCTCGCCTCGCCATTTCAGCTTCCGGGATTGCATATTCCAGGCTCGCATTTACGCTGGGCCAGCGTTCTATTTCCCCGTAAATTTCCTTGAGCTCTATCTTTATCTCCCTGTCTGTCATGGTGCTTTGTCTCTCATCGCTGGATGTCCTCTTTTCCTGTCCCCACTCCAACCAGGCAACCTCTCTCTGGGGAAGCCATGATACTACTGCTATTATAGCGCATGGGGTTCTGTCCCGGTAAGT
>CAZKGS010000126.1:0-6904 GCA_964552105.1 uncultured Syntrophaceae bacterium | reverse complement strand
GTATAGAGGGCATCATCATCGAAAACTACAGTCATCTTTTTCATCGAGTCACCTCGCTGTATAGCCGTATATATGATTATGCGACAGTATCATGGAGTTGTCAAACAATAAGTGGTTTATGGTTCATAGTTCGCAGTTGATGGCTCCAGGAATGCCTGGGACCAACTCAAGAACAAGACAGCCGATAAACTGATTTCCGCCCTGGAGAAGGGTGGTTTTGTTCTCGATAACAAGGCCAGGACAGAACGAATATACAGGCATTCGGTTGGCCGTCGCGTCTCCATTCGCTATCACACAGGCAATAGGGGTTATCAGAGTGGCCTGCTTAAGGCGCTCCTTGAGGACATCGGTTGGACGGAGAGCGATATGCGCCGCCTTAAGCTGATTAAATAAGAGCTTTACCCGGAAATTCGCTACCATATTGGCTGTCGGCAATTATCTCCGACAGCCAACTACTAACCGCCAACTGCTAACTAGTTTACCCCAACGGCAATGTAATCGATGCAACCAAAGCCTCGCAACCGGCAGGTAACAAAAGGGCTTGTTGTTTAATCAGGGAACAAAACGCTATTTTGTTACCCTGTCACCTTACTGTAGGCAAATCGATAAAGCACTTCAAAAAGGTTATTTCTTGGTGACAAGGCAAGAGGGGGTATATAATTAACCATAACCAAAAGGGCTTCCTCTTAGAAATTGAGGCACTGAGCAATGCCAAAGACTGATTATTCCAGCTGGGAAAAAGAAGACTTAATTAAAAAAATCAAAGCCCTGGAGAGGCACAAGAAGTATGGTCTTGTTTGGGACTCGGCGCGTGAACCGGAAAAAGTAGCCCTTGACTGCCAGACACAACTACCTATCCTGAAGGAAATCAAAGAGAATGAAATCCAAACCGGCAAAGATGATATTACTCATAGTCTCATTGAAGGTGATAATTATCATTCTCTATCGGTATTGAATTACACACACGAAAAATGCATTGATTTAATCTATATAGACCCCCCATTCAATACTGGAGCAAGCGACTGGAAATACAACAATAATTATATTGATGCTAACGACGCTTTCCGACACAGTAAATGGCTTTCATTTATGAAAAACCGCCTCATTTTGGCTAAAAGATTACTCACGACAAGGGGCTTCCTTATATGTGCGATAGATGCTAACGAATTGTTCTCTCTTGGATTGCTGTTAGATGAAATATTCGGCGAATCTAATAGAGTCGGTCTTGTAACTGTAATACATAATCCTAAAGGAAGGAACCTATCAAAATACTTTTCAGAGAATAGCGAATTCATGTTGGTTTATGCGAAGGACATTTCCTCGGCAATCTTTAATGATGTTGTCATTGACGAAGATAAACAGGCAACCTTTGATTTAAACGATGACCAGGGGAAATACAGGCTTGAGCCGTTTATGCGTGTTAGAACTTCTTGGTCAAGAAAAAACAAACCAAAATGTCATTATCCTATTTATGTAAGCAAAGATCTAAAAGACATAACCATAGATAAAAAACCCGACTATTATGAAGTGTTTCCAAAAACCGAAGATGGTAGAGAATGGGCATGGAAGAATGTTCCGGGAACTTTTGTTCGATTAAACAAAAACGGATATTTTGTGGCAGTCGCCCAAGGTAAACGAGTTGAGATACTTCATAAATACCGCGAGAAACAGGTCTTCAAGAATGTATGGACTAACAAAAAATACCAGTCCGAGTTTCACGGCACAAACGTTCTCAAAAATATTCTCGGTGAAAATGCTTTTGAATATCCGAAATCAATACATCTAGTGGAAGACATAATAAAAATAACTTCAAAAAAGGATTCAATAATATTGGATTTTTTTGCAGGTTCTGGCACTACTGGTCAAGCAGTACTAGGCCTAAACAAACAAGCTGGCGGAGCTAGGCAATTTATCCTTTGTACTAATAACGAAAACAGTATCTGCACTGAGGTTTGCTATCCACGGATACAAAAGGTAATAGAAGGATACGAGAATTCTAAAGGTCAGGATATCGCGGGACTTGGTGGCAATCTAAAGTATTACAGAACTGAATTTGTCCCCGCCTCCCCCACGGATAAAAACAAGGAATTGCTAACTAAACAGTCAATAGAAATGCTTACGCTAAAAGAAGGCACTTTTGAAAAAGTAACTGAGAATCCTTCATACGTAATATTTAGAAATTCTGATAAATATACTGGCATTATATTTGACCAGCTTTCCTTTGATCAATTCAAGAAGGCGGTAGCAAATGTAAATATACCTATTAGTCTTTACATTTTCTCACTTGCAGATGACGACTTCAGTGATGATTTTGCCGATATGAGAGGTTTAATAAAAATATGTGCTATCCCGGAATCAATCCTTAGGGTCTACAGAAGGATTTTCAGATGATTGTTTTAAGACCTTATCAGGATAAGGCTGTATCAGACCTTTATTCAGACGCGACTTCTCTACTTCAAAAAGCAGGCAACAGAGTGATTGTTTTCAAAGCGCCAACAGGTTCTGGTAAAACAATCATGATGGCTGACTTCCTGAGGAAACTTATATCAGAAAATACGACTGGTTTGACCCTATCTGTTATCTGGGCAGCTCCACGCCAGCTACACATACAGAGTAAAGAAAAGCTAGAACGTTATTACTATGAGAATAAAGCCCTCAAATGCTCGTTCTTTGAGGACCTTGTTGATAAAAACATAGACGAAAACGAAGTACTATTTCTCAACTGGGAAAGCATCAATAAAAAAGACAACATTTATATCAGGGAAAATGAAAACGATTTCAATCTCTCCAGCGTTTTGCAGAACACTAGAGACCAGGGACGACAAGTCATCTTAATCATCGATGAAAGCCATTTCTCGACCAACACAGAAATTGCTAGCGGTTTGAAGGATATGATTAACCCCAAATTGACCATAGAGGTGTCTGCTACACCTGTTTTCCCAGGAGACCAATGGGTGTCAGTTGACCGCGAAGATGTTATCCAGGATGAGATGATAAAAAAGTATGTCGTTATCAACCAGGAATTTAAGAATGACATCCTAGCCAAGTCTTTAAATAAGATTTCAGTCAAGCCACAAGAAACAATCAACGAATTCATAATAAGCGAAGCATTAAAGAAACGCGAGCAATTGGCTAAGGAATTTGCCAGTCTCGCTTCTAATGTTAATCCTCTCATGCTGATTCAACTACCTGATAAGAGAGCGGGTATCGATGACTTAAAAGACGAGACAATAGGTATTCTCAAAGCTAAGCATGATATCACTGTTGAAAATGGAAAATTAGCCATTTGGTTATCAGAGGATAAAAAGAACCGTGACACTATTGGTATAAACGACGATAATGTTGAAGTTATGATTTTTAAACAGGCTATTGCCCTAGGATGGGATTGCCCACGCGCTCATATTTTACTCATGCTCAGAGAGATGCACAGTTTTGTATTCACCGTACAGACCGTCGGCCGGATACTGAGAATGCCAGAATTGAAACATTACACTTCAGATGCACTAAACGTAGGTTATGTATACACGAACATGCCAACATTCTTTATTCAGGGCGAGGAATCCTTCGGCTACATAGTTACCCAAAGTGCTAAACGTAAGGACATTTATGACAATATTGACCTTCCGTCTGTACATTCCAAAAGGCATAGGGAAGAAACCCGGCTTTCGCCTCATTTCATTTCGTGTTTTTTGGGCACCGCTCAAGAACTCAAACTGAAGGATAATATTAAACTTGATATAAAAGAGATCTCTAAAAACCTAATGTCAGACGTCAAAGTAGAAAACATTGATAAAGCTAAATATAGAAAAGCACAAGAGGGCGCCGCAGGCTATATTACTGAGAAGGGTTATCAAGTATCTTTAGTTCAGCAGGAGATAGAGATACAGCATACTTTTGAATTATTATTGATTGAATGGCTGAAACCATTATATCCCGAACCCAGGTCAATAGATAAAATGAAACAAGCCATTTATTCATATTTTAGGATAACTTATCTCCTTCAATATGCTTATGGTGACCAGCGTATTCAGCGAATTGTTCTTCACGAAAGTAATTCGCAAATTTTCACAAATGTAATAAACAAAGCTAAAGAACTCTATCTTGCCACTGTGGGGAAAGGTAAATCAGAATTAATCCCAGATGGCAATTGGAATATTCCAGAGCGATTGATTTACCCCCACAATTATGACACTTTGCAGATGAAATTATCTCTTGTTGAACCATTCTTCCAGAAGAATGATGCATCACAAGTTGAAAAGGATTTTACTAATTATCTTGAATCCAAGGCAGACGAAATAGAGTGGTGGTACAAGAACGGTGAAAATGACGCCAGATATTTTGCCATCCCTTACGATGATAAGGGCACTAATCGTGCATTTTATGTTGATTGGATTGTTAAATACAAGAACGGCAAGATTGGTTTGTTTGATACCAAGTCGGGAATTACGGCTGAAACCGCAAAATCAAAGGCAGAAGGCCTCTATGGATATATAGAAAAGCAGAACACGAAAGATAAGAACTTATTCGGTGGTATTGTTATTCTCAAAGACGGCAGTTGGCGTTATAACGATAACGAAATCTACGAATACGATAAAAACGACTTCAAGCCATGGAAGTTCTTACCATAGTCTAACGAACCATGCTGGTTGGCGAAGGATCCCGCACAATCTATGAACATGATCGGCTAATCGCGGAGGTAATTTCCTGAAACTTCCACAATACTGGTCACACCCTGCCTTTGACAATACGTAACGAAATTGTTACAATTTAGCCAGCATATACTAAATATACGTAACATTAAAGGAGATGGAGATGGATAATAAGACTATAGGGAGGCGTTTGCGAGCCATCAGGGAATCTACCAGCTTTACGCAAGAGCAGGTGGCTAAATACTTGGGGGTGAAAAGGGAAGTTATCTCTTACATTGAAACCGGTGCCAGGCCAGTGAACACGCTGATGTTACGGAAACTTGCCGACCTTTATGGGTACAAATTCTCGTATTTTGTTGATGAATCTGTGAAAGAAGAAGAACCTGAGGTGTCTATGGCTTTCAGGGTGTCTGATTTGAGCGACAGCGCCCTGCCGATTATTGTCCAGGTAAAGAAAATAGCCCTTAACCTGGACAGCCTTTATAGTCTCCTCGGAGAATAAAAATATGTTAGAAGTAAAGGCTCGTCAGTTGGCAATTGATACTCGCCTGAGGCTTGGTTCACAGTCAACTGAGTACTTCGATGTCTACCGAGCCGTAATTTCGCTGGGCATAACCTGTGTCAAACGACCTTTGGAAAGCAGCATCTCTGGCGCAACTCTCAAGACAAACAAAGTCAAGGTAATCCTGGTAAATTCATCAAAAACCCTGGGCCACCAAAATTTCACCGTTGCCCACGAACTTTACCACTGCCTTTATGATGAAAATCTCGTCAGCCGTGCGTGCAAAGCGGAGACGTTTGAACGGGCTCCAGACATGGAACAGGTGGCTGACCTTTTCGCGACTCACCTGCTGATGCCAGAAGACGCCATCTTTAATCAGTTTCGGTTGCGTAACAAACTGGATAAAAAGCTAACCCTGGCCGATGTTATTAATCTTGAGCAGTTCTTCAGCGTGAGCCGAAAAGCAATGTGCTGGAAACTGGAGGACTTGAAACTTATCACGAGGAATGAAAGTGATAGGCATTCTGTTAATGTCATCCAGAGCGCCCGGTCATTGGGAAAGAAAACTGACTTGTACAGGCCAACCAACGATAAGGCCATTATTTCGGACTATGCTGAAAAGGCGAGTGAAGCTTTGCAGAAAAACCTCATCACGGAATCGAGATATGAAGAGATACTGGCTGATGCGGACCTGCTCGAAGAAGTGACGGGAATTGTAGAAGAGGCAGACATTGCCGACTGAGCCTCCTATTATTCTGGATGCAGATTTTATACCCAGCTTTGCCTGGGTAAAAAGGCTGGATATATTGGAGAACTTGTATTCAATACAACAGGCAATTGTTGACAACAGCCAATGTATTGCGTCAAGCTTTCAAAAAAGGCCTCATGGGTTTAGATGAGGCCGACGGAATATGGGGCGACATGATTCTCAAGAAATGGAAACTACCGGCCTCATCTTTCTCTGAATATATGTCTAAGACCGGAAAAGGGGAACGTAGTTGAGTTTTATAGTCAGCGAGCAATCTATCCCCACCCCGCATAGCGCCGGAACTAGAATTCTGGGTGTCCAGTAATAAAAGGAGGTGATGCCTATGAGATAATAAACTTTTGGGAAACACTGGATAAAATTTAAGAAAGGAGATACAAATGGATAATATGAAAACAGCTCCGCCAATACCGCCACAAACCGAGTTTTCTAAGAGGCTGAAGAATGTTCGGTTGCAAATGAAGGAACGAGGACTTGATGTGCTGGTGATTTTCTCAAACCCTGGCAGCCTTCGCTTTGGTCAAAGGGGACATGTAATGTACATGTCTGGCTACGAGCCTTACTTTGGAGACACGATGATGGTATTACCTCAGGATGAGAAATTTGACGCTTTACTAGAAATCGGCGACGCACATTATTTCCCTTCTGATTGTACGTGGATAAGAAACATCGCACAGCCAATAGACCGTGTAGATACTGTGAAACAATATCTGAAGTCAATAGGTTTGAGCAAGCCGAAAGTCGGTATAGTAGGGGAATACTCTATGGGCCCTGCATTATATGCTCGTTTCCAGGAAGAATTGGAAATAGAGCCAGTTTCGGACATTATTGAGAATGAACGAATGGTCAAGTCTGACTGGGAACTTCAGTGTATACGCCAGGCATCTAGTATCGCAAAAAAGGGGATAGAGGCGGCGGTAAAATTTGCTAAACCGGGAATGCTGGACATGGAAATCACTTCGGAGGTCGAACGGGTGTGCCGACTTG
>CAZKGS010000125.1:0-6926 GCA_964552105.1 uncultured Syntrophaceae bacterium | reverse complement strand
CGATCTCATCAATAGAGCAGCCTATGCCATGATGCTGGAAGACATACTGATAAAGGTAACCGGTGATCAAGATTTATCGACGAAATTTATAGGAACAACGTCTCCTTTCCCGGATCTGAGAAATGACCTTCCTTATTTTAATGCAGTAATGGTCGTAACCTCACGGGGCATCATGAAATCAAAGGATTTTGCTTCAGGCGAGTTTACTCCCCTGAGCTCAGTATCGGGTGCCGATGCCCTGTTAATTATCAGAAATTTCAAAGAAGAACTCCGGTTTTTCTAAAGATTTCAAGTAGTCAGTGAAAATATAAGGCTAAGCCCCGATTAAAATCCATCTGCGATGGATTTTATAACATATTAATTTTAAAATAAAATTCAAGGGGAGTTTGAGGGGTCTCCCCTCAAATTGAGGCCTTTGCAAAAGGTCTCAATTTGTCATTATATTTCTAAATCAAAGGGCTTAGCCTTATATCTATAGATATTAAATTTTACGATGGGGGCTTAATGGGAAAAAAAGTATTAAATAAGGGATACGATCCTCATGAGATAGAGACAAAATGGTACAAATATACCCTTGATCACGGCTTTTTCAAAGCCGAGGACAAGAGTGAAAAGGAACAGTTTTCCATAGTTATTCCGCCGCCCAATGTTACGGGAATGCTCCATATGGGGCATGCATTAAACAACACTATCCAGGACGTTATAATCCGTTATAAAAGAATGCAGGGTTACAATGCCCTCTGGATGCCTGGAACGGACCATGCCGGGATAGCAACACAAAACGTGGTTGAACAGGAACTTCTCAAAGAGGGAGTAACAAGGCACGATCTGGGCAGAGATGCGTTTATTGAAAAAATATGGCAGTGGAAATACAAATATGGTGGAATTATCACAAACCAGCTTCAGAAAATGGGATGTACCTGTGACTGGGACAGAGAACGTTTCACCATGGATGAGGGTCTTTCCAGGGCTGTGAGAGAGGTTTTTGTCAGATTGTATAATGATGGTCTTATCTATCAGGGAAATTATATAGTTAACTGGTGTCCCAGATGTCATACGGCTATTTCCGATCTTGAGGTTGAATATACAGAGGAAAAGGGTGGCCTCTGGCATATCAGATATCCCTTTGCAGAAGGTGAGGGCAGCATTGAAGTAGCAACGACACGCCCGGAGACAATGCTGGGTGATACGGCAGTCGCAGTCAATCCTAATGATAAAAGATACAAGGATGTCATTGGGAGAGAAGTAATACTTCCACTTGTCAACAAAAAAATACCAATTATCGCAGATGATTATGTGTCGGTGGAATTTGGTACCGGTGCAGTAAAGATAACCCCTTCCTGTGATCCGAATGACTTTGAAATGGCCCAGAGACACGACATTGAAGTAATCGTCATTATGGATGGCAATGCTGTCATCAATGAAAATGGTGGTGTTTATCAGGGTCAGGACCGTTTTACATGCAGGGGAAACGTTATCAGGGACCTGAAAGAAGGTGGCTATCTGGTTAAAGAAGAACCTTATACTCACAACGTGGGACAATGCTACAGATGTAAGACAATTATAGAACCCGCTGTTTCAAGGCAATGGTTCGTTAACGTAAAACCCCTGGCAAGAGCGGCGGTTTCTGCCGTTGTAAAGGGTAAGACAAAAATCATTCCATCCATGTGGGAGGGAACCTACTTTGACTGGTTGGATAATATTCGGGATTGGTGTATTTCCAGACAGATATGGTGGGGTCACAGGATTCCTGTCTGGTATTGCAATGAATGCGGCAAGATTATAGTCGCCACCGATGATCCGAAAGAATGTCCCGGTTGTGGAGGGACTTCCCTGAGGCAGGAAGAGGATGTTTTAGATACGTGGTTTAGTTCTGCCCTCTGGCCGTTTTCAACACTTGGATGGCCTGACAAGACAGATGCCTTAAAAACATTTTACCCTACATCCCTTCTCGTTACAGGATTTGACATTCTCTTCTTCTGGGTGGCGAGAATGATGATGATGGGTCTTTATATAATGAAAGATGTTCCCTTTAAAGAGGTTTATCTCCATGCCCTTGTACGGGATGAAAAAGGGGATAAAATGAGTAAATCAAAGGGGAATATTATTGATCCATTAGAAATGATCGATAAATATGGTGCCGATGCCTTACGTTTTACTTTAGCCGCATTTACGGCTCAGGGCAGAGATATCAGGATGTCGGAGGAGCGCATCCAGGGATATCGATTCTTCGTCAACAAGATATGGAATGCAGCCAGATTCTGTTTAATGAACCTTGAAGATTATCCTGAAGAAGATGCTACACTCGGGGCGGATGATTATTCAATATGTGATCGCTGGATCAAAGACAGACTGAACCATACAGTAGCTGATCTGACAGGATTCCTTGATGAATACAGGTTTAATGATGCGGCGGGGAGGCTCTACCAGTTTATCTGGCATGAATTCTGTGACTGGTACCTGGAACTCGTGAAACCTGTACTTTACAGTACAGATTCCTCACAGGGCAAACTTGCAGCCCAGCATACGTTATTGACAGTATTAAAATCAAGCATGCAGCTCCTTAACCCTTTCATGCCCTTTGTAACTGAAGAAATATGGCACCAGCTCCCAAAGTGTGAGGGAACCGTCATGGAAAGCAATTTTCCATCAGAGGATGAGACCCTCAGAGATGAGGATGCTGTAAAGCAGATGAACATTGTTATGGATGTTATCACCCGTGTCCGAAATATAAGGGGTGAAATGAATATTCCCCCCTCTAAAAAATTAAAGGTACTCCTTTCAATTCCTGATGAACAGTTAATTGCCATACTGAAAAATGGAAAAAATTACGTTATTGATATGGCAAACCTTCAGGAATTATCCGTTGAAGGCGAGGTAAAAGAAGAACCGAAGGGTGTGGCGACAGGAATAGCGGGTTCCATAAAGGTATACGTATTTCTTGAGGGAATGATAGATACAGTAGCTGAAATCGCAAGACTTGAAAAGGAAATGACCAAAGTAACAAAGAATCTTGACATTGTTTCTAAAAAGCTTGCCAATCAGGATTTCAGGAAAAAGGCTTCTGAAACTGTGATTCAAAAAGAGATATTAAAATCCAAAGAACTGAAAGAAAAGGGCATCATTCTGGAAAATGCCTTAAATAGACTTCACCAACTTGAGGGATAGGTCATAGTGATCCAAAAGTTTCGGTTAGACAGAATTATCATCGATGCCCTTGATGAAGATATTGGGTCCGGAGATGTAACTACTTTGGCTGTTCTGACAGGTAATGAAGTCGGAACGGCAGAAGTTCTTGCGAAAGATGATATCATTGTAGCGGGAGTTGATGTTTTTAAGGAGGTGTTTCTCCTTTACGATAAGGATATAAATTTTCTCGCAAAAGTTAAAGATGGCCAATCCGCCGGGAGGGGAGATATACTTGCAGAAATATCGGGGAAATTGAAAAATATCCTTACGGCGGAAAGGGTGGCACTAAACTTTCTTCAGAGAATGTGCGGCATAGCCACCCTGACGCGAAAATATGTCGACAGGATCAGCGGAACAAAGGCAAAGATTCTGGACACGAGAAAGACCTTGCCATGCCATAGAGACCTTGACAAATATGCAGTTAAAATCGGTGGTGGCTCAAATCACAGATTGGGTCTTTATGGCGGTGTAATGATAAAAGACAATCATATAAAAGCCGTGGGTGGTATCCTGAAAGCGGTTAAAATGATTTCAAGCTATGTTCCCCCAACCTTAAAGATTGAAGTCGAGGTGAAAAACCTGGGTGAGGTTGAGGAAGCCTTATCTTCCGGTGTGGATATCATAATGCTGGATAACATGAATGTTGAGGATATGAGAAAAGCCGTTTCTATGATTAGCGGGAGGGCTCTGATTGAGGCTTCTGGTAATGTTACACTTACTAACGTAAGGGAGATTGCCGAAACTGGAGTGGATTATATTTCGGTGGGAACTATTACCCATTCAGCACCTGCAGCAGATATATCCTTACTGATAAAATAATTTACATTTGGCGCTTTTGTAATTACATGGATTTTAACGAACATAATCTTGCGGACCGCCTCTCGGAAGAGTTTATAGGAAACACAGTACATTTTTTCAAGGAACTCGATTCGACAAATATCTACGCGTCCAGGATTGCCAGAAAAGGAACCCCTGAAGGCACCGTTGTGATAACCGATTGTCAAACAAGGGGAAAAGGTCGTCTGAACAGGGTCTGGCAATCTCCTCCCCGAAAAAACATTTACACATCAATTATCTTAAAACCCTCAATAATACCTTCTGTTGCACCACAATTAACCCTTACTGCCGGAGTCGCTGCAGCTGAGTTCCTTTCCCTGTACTGTCCCGGAGTTGTTACGCTGAAGTGGCCCAACGACATACAGGTAAGAAAAAACAAAATATGCGGTATCCTCACCGAAATGAGAACGACAGGGGGAACTATTGATTTTGTCGTCATCGGGATCGGTATTAATGTCAACATGAGAAAAGAAGAGTTTGACGAGGAGTTTCGGGAATCTTCGACCTCTCTGAGGGAAGAAACGGGGCATGATATTTCGCGAGTCGATTTTGCAGTCGGATTATATCAATCCTTCGAAAAATGGTATGAAATTTACAGATCGGGGGGTTTTGCTTCCATAAAAGACAGATGGCTTGAATATTCGGAAATCCTGGATAAACAAATTCAGATAAATTATAAAGGTAACATTCAAAAAGGTAAGGTACTGGGCATTGATAAATGCGGTGCCCTTCTTCTTTTTGATGAAGAAGGAAAAACAAAAGTCGTCCTGGCTGGTGACGTTTCTCTGGTTGGAGATAAATAATGCTTTTAGCTATTGATGTAGGAAATTCAAATACAGTTCTCGGTTTATATGACGGTGACAAACTTTTACATGACTGGCGGATTCGGACTGAAGTGGACAACACCGTGGACGAATACGGCATGTTAATTTTGAACCTCTATAGAACAGCCAGGATTAGCTCGAAATCTGTAAAGTCGTTAAATGGTATTATTATTTCCTGTGTTGCTCCGCCTATGTTAAATATCCTTGAACCTCTGTGCGAAAAATATTTTAAGATTAAACCCTTAATTGTGGGTCCTGGAGTCAAAACAGGTATGCCAATCTACTACGACAATCCAAAAGAGGTAGGCGCTGACCGGATCGTCAATGCTGTGGCAGCCCGTGAAAAGTATAAGGGCGATCTTATCATTGTTGATTTTGGTACGGCCACAACGTTTGATTTTGTGACAAATAATGGAGAATATATGGGGGGTTGTATCGCACCCGGAATTATTGTGTCATCGGAGGCGCTTTTTGAAAGGGCATCAAAGCTTCCGCGGGTAGAATTCAGCAAGCCAAAATCAATTATTGCCAAAGATACGATCAGCAGTATGCAGGCAGGTATAATGTATGGTTATGCGGGTCTCGTAGATGGTATTGTCAAACGCATAATGGCGGAGTCAAAATCAACCCCCACAGTCGTGGCAACGGGAGGACTGGCAAGAATTATTGCACCCGAAACAAAAAGCATTAATATAGTAGATGATATGCTAACCCTTGAAGGACTCAAAATTATCTATTCGAGGAACAGGTAAATCCAATCAAATATGGGAATTTACAAATAAAAAATGGTTGAAGAATTAAGGTTTGAACATATTATTCCGATAGTACAAGTATCTCGATATTTAATGTTTCTTTGAACAATTTGTAACTATTAGTTTAGGTTGCGTATCGATAGGTGAAATATTCAATTGTGGAACATAAAAATAAATCTGTAAAAAAAACTGGGTTTACCCTTATTGAACTGACCGTAGTCATAGTTATCATTGGAATTATCATCTCCATTATAGCATCGGTTTTGCCCTCCCTTATCAAATCCGCAAAAATTAAAAAGACTCAGTCTATTTTAGAAAAGGTGGATTATGCCATCCGGGGCAAACTCATCTCGGACCAAAAACTGCCTTATGCAGATTCAGATAAAGACGGTGTTGCCGATAATGGTGTTTACTTCGGCTGGCTGCCATATAAGGATCTTGGACTTTCTTCAGGCGATGATACCTGGGGTCAGCGGCTCAAGTACGGAGTGTATGAAGATGTGGTTGCCACTGACCTTTGCAGTATTCCCTCCCCAACGACAGTTGATACCACCAAACTTTACACGGTTAATAATAATGATGCCAGTCAAACCCAGCAGCTTTATGTCATAATCAGTGGGGGTGATCCGACAGGCGCATTCGAACAAAAAAACTCGGACAATAACGCCGAGTACGATGATCCCAGACGAGTAGTAGAATACAACAACGGCACAGTGGTCTATAATGATCTGATGGTAGCCGGGAACATAAACACTCTAAGGGGGATTGTCTGTTCCGGTAGTGGTGGCGGAGGCGGAGGTGGCGACTGCGATGGAATTGAAAGTGTCTATTGCGGCAACTGCGACGATGGTTTAGATAACGATGGTGATACCTTGCCTGATTGCCTTGATCCTGACTGTGCCACATATCCGAAATGTGCCAATCCGACGTGTGAGATTGTTACAGCAAGTCCGTTACTCTCTGGTCAATTAAATAGTGATTATTCGGTCAATTTCACAAAATCTGCCGGGTGTATCTGTCCCTGTGAGTGGAAACTTCTTGATAATGGCGGATTTAACGACTTTTATCTGCACACCTATACAGGAAAGCTGTCTGGTGCACTTTCCCAATGTCCCGGCATATATACTATCAAGGCAGGGCTTACTGATTCCGATACGGATAATGATCCGGATCCTGAAAAGGAATTTACAATCGAAGTAACGAAGAACCTTTCCGTTGCACGAACGAGTGGAGACGGATCTACCAACATCACATGGAACAGCACCGGTCAGGAGGAAACCTTTGAAGTTCAGGGGGGGCATCTTGGAGATATTAGCTGGGTGTT
>CAZKGS010000124.1:0-7013 GCA_964552105.1 uncultured Syntrophaceae bacterium | reverse complement strand
AAATCGAACGAGAAATTATCGAAGAGCAGGAGAAGGTATTCAAAGGAATCCCTATTCTTGTAGAAATGGAAAGTACGTCTTCAACGGGCATGGGCTCAGGTACGTTGAAATTCAAGCTCGGCACGGATCTGGATGCTGCGCTTCTCCGCGTTTCAAACAAACTCAATGAAGTCAGATCATACCCCGAAAATACCGAGAAGCCGGTCATTAACGCCACGGGGGCCGCCACATCCCCTGTTATCTGGCTGGCGTTGAAAACGACGGAAGATAATCCCAATTCAGTATACACATACAAAACCTACTTTGAAGATGAGATAAAACAATATCTGGAAAGGGTGGATGGCGTTGCCGAGCTTTTTAACTTTGGCGGTATGAAAAAGGAGATGCACATCATTCTGAAACCGGAAAAACTCGCCGCATATGGTCTGACCATAGGTAATGTGGCGGATATTCTGAAAGCGGAAAACGTTAATGTTTCAGCAGGAAACCTTGGAGTCGGGAGGAGAGACTTCAGGATCAGGACGGTAGCTGAATTCCAATCACCGGAAGATCTTGAAAATATGGTGATCACATCGACGGGACAGAAGCGGGTTTATCTTTCCGATATCGCGACCGTAAGCTTCGGCTATGCAAAGCAAACTGCCGAGATTCTCCATAACGAACATGAAGGGATCGGAATCGGTGTTAAACCTGAACCCGGCACCAATGTCCTCGAACTGACCGATCGGGTTGAGAAAGTCGTGAAATGGCTGAACACTGAGAAATTAAAACCCAACGGCATCTACCTTCACTGGGTCTACGATGAAAGGCCATATATCGAAGGTGCGATCAAACTTGTCCAGAGAAATATCCTTATCGGTGGTGTACTGGCCGTTATGGTTCTTCTTCTTTTCCTCAGAAGTTTTGCATCCACCGTTGTCATTGCGACGGCTATCCCTATCAGTGTAATCGGAGCCTTTATTTTCATGAGTCTTTTTGGAAGGACGTTAAATGTCGTTTCCCTTGCGGGAATTTCATTTGCCGTTGGAATGTTGCTGGACAGCGCCATCGTTGTTCTTGAAAATATCGATCGTCACAGAAAAATGGGAAAACCTCCTTTTGAAGCCACGTGGGAGGGAACCAGAGAAGTATGGGGTGCCATCCTTGCTTCCTCCCTCACTACAGTCGCCGTTTTTCTTCCTGTTGTTTTCATACAGGAAGAAGCAGGCCAGTTATTCAGGGATATTGCGATCGCAGTATCCTGTGCCATCATAATCAGCCTTTTTGTTGCCGTGTCGGTCATTCCGATGTTCTCCAATAAACTGTTCAGCCTGAGAAAGAATAATAACCAGTTCAAGGAAAACCGTTTAACAACATTCGGGGCCTCCCTCGTTGACAAGATCATGTCACTGGTTCGATGGGCCATCAAAGACTGGAAGACGAGAGTAGTAACGATTGCATCTCTGACCATCTTTTCCATATTACTGACATGGAGCCTCATCCCTAAAATGGAATATCTTCCTCAGGGAAACCGAAACTTTGTCTTCAGCATTATGGTGCCTCCTCCCGGACTTTCCTACGAAGAAAGAAGGGATATCGGTCTTGATATATTCGATTCGATTAGACCACACCTGGGACACAATCACGACGGCCTGCCGGCCATCAGGGATATTTTCTATATCGGTGCCGACCGATTCATGTTCATGGGCTCCATGAGTAAGGAAGAACAGCGTGCCGGAGAACTTGTTCCGCTGTTTGCCAAAACGATTATGAGTATTCCCGGAATGTTCGGCGTAAGCAATCAGGCGGGCATATTCCAGACAAGACTCGGCGGCGGGAGAACCATCGATGTTGACATCAGTGCCAAAGATTTAAACACGATCGTCCGAGTCGCGGGAACAATGTTCGGAATGATACGTAAAGAGATTCCCGGGGCCCAGGTAAGACCTAAGCCCTCCATCGAACTTCTCTATCCTGAAATCATTATCATTCCTGAAAGAGACCGTCTCAGGGCAGTTGATATGACCGCGAGCGAACTGGGCATTGATCTGGATGTTTTTATGGACGGCAAAAAGATCGGCGATTTCAAGCAGACGGGACAGAAAAAAATCGACCTCGTTCTGAAGACCTCGAACAGAGATTTCTCAACACCGGAAGACCTGTATCACGCCCTCATTTCGACACCGACAGGAAAAATTGTCCCCATCTCATCTTTTTCGAAACTGGAAAGAACAACAGGCGTGACGCAAATAAGACACCTTGAAAGACAGAGGACTATCAGTCTCCAGGTAACACCGCCGAAGACCATATCACTTGAGGAAGCTATGGACCTAATCCGGGACAAACTGGTCCCTCAGCTAAAGAATCAGGGGATGCTCGAGTTTGTAGATATCACATTGAGCGGTGAAGCCGATAAACTGACCCAAACGCGAAAAGCCCTTCAATGGGACTTTATCCTTGCTGCGGTCATTATATATCTTCTCATGTCCGGTCTGTTCAGCAATTTTATCTATCCTCTGGTTGTCATGTTTACACTCCCCCTTGCAGCAGTAGGAGGATTTATCGGTCTTAAACTGGTGAATATTCTTGTACAGCCCCAGCCTCTGGACATTTTGACAATGCTCGGCTTTGTCATCCTGATCGGAGTGGTTGTAAACAATGCGATACTCATCGTTTATCAGTCCCTCAACAATATCAGGTTCCTTTGCATGGATTATCGCGAGGCTATACTTGAAGCAACCAGGACACGGCTGAGACCCATCTATATGAGCACCTTCACCAGTATCTTCGGAATGCTCCCCCTTGTTGTCGCACCGGGTCCCGGTTCGGAAATCTACAGGGGAATCGGAAGCGTACTCTTGGGAGGTCTCGCCATCTCGTCAATTTTTGTCATATTTATCATACCGTCATTGCTCATGTTTGTGATAAAGATGGAAGGAGCAAAAGAGGTTGATTAAATTTTTCAATTCAGGTAGAGAAGACCACTTTTAAAGAACGGGAAAAGGGAGAAAATAATACAATGAAAACCCAAGAAATCGAGTTGAAAGATCTGGATTCCAAAAAGTTTATAGAGCAAAAAATTGAGGAGATCTCCTCCGCGGTTGGCGATGGCCTGGCGATCAATGCGCTGTCCGGCGGTGTCGATTCTTCCGTTGTTACCATGCTGGCCCATAAAGCGCTGGGGAACAAGCTTAAATCTTACTTCATCGACACCGGCTTGATGAGGCAGGATGAACCTCAGAAAATTGTTTCATGGTTTAAAGAACTGAGCGTGCACGTAGAAATCTTTGATGCTCAAAAAGAATTTTTCGATGCCCTGAAAGGACTAACGGACCCGGAGGAAAAAAGAGATGCAATCACCCAGACATTCTACAAAGATGTCTTCGGCAGACTCGTAAAAGAAAGCGGGGCAAAGCATCTTCTTCAGGGAACCAACTACACAGACATCGAAGAAACCGTCGCAGGTGTCAAGAGACAGCACAATATCCTTGAGCAACTTGGAATTGATACGCAAGAACAATTCGGCTACAAGGTAATAGAACCTCTTATCGAGTTGAGAAAACCTGCAATCAGAGAAATTGGACGTCTCACCGGCCTGCAGGAAGAAATTTACCAAAGACCCCCCTTCCCCGGCCCCGCTCTTGCAACACGCGTTATCGGAGAAATAACACTCGAAAGAGTGGGACTGGTAAGAAGAGCGACAGTAATTGTCGAGGAAGAATTGTGCGATTCGGGAGCATTTCAGTATCTCGCAGTGCTCCACGAAGACAGAGTGACGGGCATGAGAGATGGGAAAAGAGACTACGGCCAACAAATCGAAGTGCGATGCTGGGATAGCGAAGACGCTGCTACGGGATCACCAACCAGACTCTCCTATGACACTTTAGAAAAATTAGCTGACAGAATAACGAACGAAGTTGGTGGTGTTGTAAGTGTTACCTACAATATAACGAAGAAACCGCCGTCCACCATAGAGGTTATTTGACAGGAAGCGCAAGGCTTTTATTTTTTCTGCAGGCACCCCGATTGTACTCAGGCTTCTGTGAGGAACTGAGACCTTCGGGGTGTTTTACTTTTTCTCGTGTAAACAATGTGGATTTATCCTGAATATGAAAACCTTGACCTCACAGAGAAAACCTGAAATTATCTGGTGTTAACTCTCTTGGTAAAACAGGAGTGATTTTATGAGCCCACAACAAGATAAAAAGGTGGCTGTGGCAGGGCTATCGATCATTTCAAACAGCGCTCTCATGTTATTGAAAATGATCACAGGCCTTTTTACAGGATCGGTTGCTATTATATCCGAAGCCATTCACTCCGGCGTGGATCTTCTGGCAGCTCTTATAGCCTTTATTGCCGTAAAGATATCGGGCAAACCCGCCGATGAGTACCATCACTTCGGGCATGGAAAGATAGAAAATATTTCCGGCGCCATAGAAGCATTGTTAATTTTTCTTGCTGCAGGCTGGATCATCTATGAATCCGTTGAAAAACTGATTCACCCCGCTCCTGTCAAATCACTCATCTGGGGTGTCGGAATCATGCTCTTTTCTTCGGTCGTGAACCTTACCGTATCACACATACTCTTTAAGGTGGCAAACGAAACGGATTCGATTGCACTTCAGGCCGACGCCTGGCATCTTCGCACCGATGTTTATACATCTGCGGGCGTAATGTTTGGTCTTTCCTTCATATGGATCGGACAGTATATTCTCCCCGGTGTTGCCTTAATGTGGATAGACCCGGTAGCGGCAATCGCCGTTGCTCTGTTGATTTTTCGCGTTGCCTATAAACTTACCGCGCAATCGGTCAGGGATTTGCTGGATACAAATCTTCCAGCCGATGAAGAGGATTTCATACACAATCTAATAGCAGCAATGTACCCGAAAGTTCATGGATATCACAGACTGCGCACCCGTAAATCCGGAAGTGATCGTTTCATAGAATTTCATATGAAGGTTGACCCGAAAATGACTGTAGAGGATTCTCACCAGATAACGGATGACCTCAGCCGGGACATTACCGGACATCTCCCCAACTCAAGTGTGACAATCCATATCGAACCCTGTAATGGTCGGTGCGAGAGTGATTGTAAAAAAGGTTGCCTGCTTACGGACGATGAACAAAAAGCCGTAAGGAAAAATACCGGTGCCCTTCAATGATTTGGTGTGTATACAATTTATCTTTAGCGATTTATTTCATATGTTTCGGGTTTTAATCGATTCACCGAGTCCTTGTATAATATTCAGCCTCTCATAAGATTATGATACCTTTCGCATTTGAAGTAATTTCATAGATCTTTTTTTACGAGCTTCACTTTGCCCATTTTTTGTGAATCTCGCTCAATTCCGTCGACAAACTCGATATGGATTTCCGGACATTTGATCAGAAGGGATTCGAGCTTTCTTTTAAGCCTATCTTTAAGTCTGAACCCCGTCTCTTCCCGTTGAGCTTTTCCCCGGAGTGCGAGAGAAATATGAATCCCATCTCTTTTATGAATCACCTGATACTCCCTAACCTCGCTCAAGACCGACATGGGGCTTTGAAAAAGGATAGGAGGAACGGGTACCAGACCGCCTTTTATACCCTCAAGATAGATAATATCATCATTTCGCCCATCTATATAGCTGATTAACCGGAAAGGAAGTCTGCAGGGACATGTCTCTTCGGATATTGTAATCATATCCGAGATTTCGTAACGGATCAAAGGTTGTGTATATTGATAGAGATTGGTTAACAAAAGTTTATGTCCAGGTAAGCCATCGGGGACAGGTCTGTTCTGTTCATCGACGACCTCCACAATGCCAAGATCTTCAAACACATGGATACCCCGGTGATACGTACATTCTACACCAAGCACTCCCTCGGTTGCGCTGTAAGCATTGAAAGGCAAGATTTTCCAAGCCTCCCGGATATTTTTTATCATATCATTTGTGAGTACCTCGGCACCAGTCACGATCACCTTTGGCTGGATATACAAGCGCCCTTCATGTTGTTCTATTGCAAGGAGTGACGCTATTGAAGGATATGTGTGGAGATATTCCGGTTGAAAAGCATTCAGTTCATTGACGAGTTCTTCGATTCGGGTTGTAGCTTCCAGGCGCTGGGACTTTTGAAGACCAGACTCCATGCTGACGGCGCGACGATAGCTCATGTGCAGAGGACTGCTTGACCCGATCGATGTGACTCTCATATGCTCAAGGGAAGGAAGATTCATCAATGAGGCCGCCCTTTTTACACTGGCCAGAATTACACTCCATGCCGTCCGATCAAAGACAAAGATTCCTTTCAAACCGGAGCTCCCGGCCGTCGTGAGGACCCGATATTCTCCGAGGTAGTAATCATCGTGTGTAAGTTGCTCGATATAGGCATATAGTTCGGCGATCTTCAAGCGGGGATCGGTAACAAGTCGATCAAAGTTCTCCATCATTATTTCTTTATTAATAACGGGCAAATCCTCAAGTTGCAACGGCTGATCTGTCTTTACAGATTGGTAAAGCTCCCTATAAAAAGGAGAGTGGCGAATGGCGTACCTGACCAAAGAGTCTAACTGCTGATTCTGAAAATGGAGTAGTTCCCGCCGGGTCCAGTGCTCACGAGCACTGAGATCTCTGAATATAGCGATGGCTCTTTCAATATCTTGATGCCGTTTCAGGTCATATCCGTTTTTCACTGTTTCTCCACTTAAAAAACCTAACCCGGACAGGTAGTGTAAGATATCTTGTGTA
This sequence comes from uncultured Syntrophaceae bacterium, assembly GCA_964552105.1. GTDB lineage: Bacteria > Desulfobacterota > Syntrophia > Syntrophales > UBA6807 > CAZGAK01. Next base: position 306 of record CAZKGS010000124.1, on the reverse strand, counting down.
AATTTATAAAGGTATAGAAAAAAGGCTCTTTCCCTTTAAAAAGGGTTTAACCCAAAACCTATAAGAAAGAAGAAAGCGCCATGAAAGTGGAAATCAGCGTACCTGAACTCGTAGAAGTTTTCAAGGAGATTCAGAAGCAGTGTCAGATAAGAATCAAAAGTGCGCCTGTTCTGGAAACCGCCCTGGCCGACCGGACAGGCCAGCAGAGTTTTCCGGCCACAGTCAAAGCTCCAACCCGCTGGGTAAGGAAATCGGTCATTAAATCGGAATCCAAACCCGTACTGGATCAGGTCCTGGATCTCCTGC
>CAZKGS010000123.1:0-7064 GCA_964552105.1 uncultured Syntrophaceae bacterium | reverse complement strand
GTTGGACGACCGAATGTGGGAAAATCCACCCTCTTTAATCGTCTTTCTGAAAATAAAAAAGCCATTGTAATTGATCAACCCGGGGCTACACGCGACAGGAACTATGCCGACTCTTCCTGGAATGACAAACAATTTGCGCTTATTGACACCGGCGGATTTGAACCTGTTTCCGAGGAAAAGATGCTGGTGCAAATGCGTGAGCAGACAACCCTTGCCATAGAGGAATCGAATGCGATCATCTTCCTGATGGATGGGAAAGAAGGACTAACTCCTTCAGACATAGAGGTTGCCGGTATCCTTAGAAATACCAGAAAGCCTGTCTTTTTCGTCGTTAATAAAATAGATGGCACGAAACAGGAAGATCTGTCCTATGATTTCTACCGATTGGGAATTGAACATCTTTATATAATATCTGCTCTACATGGTGGGCTCGGAGTGGCCGATCTGATGGATGATGTAGCTGAATGCCTCCCTTCATCAGATGTTATTGATGAAGAAGAAGATCGAATCAAAATCGCCGTAATAGGAAAACCCAACGTGGGGAAATCATCCCTGATCAATAAAATAATCGGTTATGAGAGGACAATTGTTAATCCAACTCCCGGAACGACAAGAGATACAATAGACACACCGTTTGAAATCGATGACAGGAAATACCTGTTAATAGACACTGCAGGTATAAGAAGAAAAAGCAAGGTCAGTCAAAGGCTCGAACAATACAGTGTCCTTGAAGCGATAAGAACACTGGACCGTTGTGATGTTGCATTAATCCTTATAGATGCAACGGAAGGAGTAACGGACCAGGACACAAAAATAGCGGGGCTGGCCTATGAGAGGGGTGTTGTCTGTATTATAGTCCTCAACAAATGGGATCTTCTGGAAAAAGATAACAGCACCATAGGAAAACATGTAAAACATACCAAGGATAAATTGAAATATCTTGATTTCGCGCCCATTGTATCCCTTTCGGCCCTTACCGGACAGAGAATATCCAGGATATTCGAATTGATAGAAACGGCTTACGATCAATATACCACAAGAATTTCCACCTCTGAGTTAAATACTAAAGTGCGGAAATTTATCGAAACATTTCCCCCGCCTCGTTATAGAAACAGGCCTCACAATTTCAGTTACGTTACGCAGATCTCGGTGAAACCTCCAACATTTGTTTTTTTTGTCAGGGAACCCAAGGGTGTCCATTTTTCATACCAGCGATACCTCACAAATAAGATACGTGAAGAGTTCAACTTTGACCATGTACCGATCAGACTGAAATTCAGGAAAAAGAGCAAGCGGGAATAAGATATTTAAAGGAAGGTGCAATAAGATGAGAAAACTATTAATTTGCCTGGTTGCTTTGTCTTTAGTTTTTTGCTTTTCAGGACCCGTTTTTGCCAGGAAGGGTACTATCAGGATAGGTGTTTACCTGCCGATGACAGGCCCGGTAGCAGCTTACGGTCAGATGGAGTGGACTGGGATTCAGACCGCTAACAAAATTATGCCTAAAGTTTTAGGCAAAAAAGTAGAGCTCTTTCTGGTCGATACAAAAAGCGACAAGATCGAGGCAGCAAATGCCGTCAACAGATTAATTAAAAAGAACAAGGTTCATGCCATTATCGGGGAAGCTATCAGCGGCAACACCCTTGCAGGAGGTCCTATTGCCGATAAAGCAAAGAAACCGATGGTCTCTCCTACCGCCACGAATCCCCTGGTCACCCAAAACAAGAAATACGTATTTCGCGTATGCTTTATTGATCCCTTCCAGGGGGAAATGGCAGCCAAGTACGCCTACGATACCCTCGGGGCAAGGAACGCAGCTGTCTTTATTGATATTGCCCAGGATTATTGTGTCGGTTTAGCGAATTTTTTCGTAAAAAGCTTTATTAAGAAAGGCGGAAAAGTTGTTGTAACGGCGTACTGCCAGACATTAGATCAGGATTTTACGGCACAAATTTCATCCATCATGGCCGCAAAACCGGATGTTCTGTATATGCCGAACAACTACACCGAAGTTGCCCTTGCCTGCAAGCAGGCTGTGAAACTCGGTTTCAACGTGCCAATCATTTCAGCAGATAGAGCCCAGACGAAGGAGCTGATTAAAATTGGTGGAAAGGATGTTGAAGGGATCATATTTACAGGACACTTTGCCAGGGAGGCCGCGGTCACGGACATTGCAAGGAAATATATCGAAACTTATGAAAAGGAGACAGGTAAAGAGGCAAGCGCTTTCGATGCCCTCGGGGCGGATGCCTATTTCGTTTTGATGGATGCGATAAAAAGGGCAAAATCGCTACAGGGTAAAAATATAAGAAACGCCCTTGCAAGCACAAAGAAATTTAAAGCGGTATCAGGCATTATTAATATCGGTAAAGATGGAAATGCGGTGAAAAGTCTGGTACTGGTACATGTCAAAGATGGCACATTTCGCTATTTGGCAACGTATAATCCATAAAGTGAGACGTTTGCATAAAAGTACTTTTTTGACCCTTGTTTGGCAAAACTAATCGATATCTCTTGACTTGAATTTCCTATAAGATTATAGAGGGAAATCTATGATGTAGTATTTATTTTTCATAAATTTGCAAAGGAGGACATATGGTATGAAGAATTGCTTCAAAAAATTAGTTATTGTTGTCACATCTCTGGTTTTTATTACGGGCTTCGCTGTTGGCACAAGCCTCGCTGCCGATGTAATTAAACTCGGTGTAGCCGGAGCTCACAGTGGCGATCTCGCATCATACGGATTACCTTCCGTAAAGGCCGCAGAGCTTGTCGTTAACGAAATTAATGCCAAAGGGGGAATTTTAGGCAAAAAAGTTGTATTGTTCGTTGAAGACGACGCGTGTAAACCTGAGCTGGGATCGAATGTTGCCACGAAGCTGATATCCGAGGGTGTTGATGTCGTAATGGGTCATATATGCAGTGGATCTACGAAGGCGGCTCTCGCAATTTACAAAGATGCAAACATTATTTGCATTTCTCCCTCTGCAACCAATCCGCCCCTGACACAAAGCGGCGATTATCCCAATTTCTATCGTACAATTGCTTCTGATGATGCACAGGCAAAACTCGAGGTAGATTATGCACTGGATGTCCTGAAAGTCAAAAGAATTGCAGTGATTCATGATAAAGGGGATTACGGAAAGGGGCTTGCCGACTTTGCAAAGAAATTTATCGAAGATTCCGGCAGAGCAAAAGTCGTGTTATACGAAGGCGTTACTCCCGGTGCGGTCGATTATTCGGCAGTAGTTCAGAAAATAAAACGCTCAAAGGCGGAAGCGGTCATATTCGGAGGTTATCATCCCGAAGCAGCCAAGATAGTCATGCAGATGCGGAAAAAAAGGATGAAAACCTATTTCGTCTCTGATGATGGTGTCAAAGACAATACGTTCATCAAAGTTGCCGGCAAATACGCGGAAGGTGTTTACGCAAGCGGTCCCATGGACACATCGAGCAACCCGCTGGCGATTGCCGCGACAAAAGCACATCAGAAGGCTTACGGATCAGATCCCGGTGCGTTTTTCCTGAACGCATATGCGGCCACTCAGGCACTGCTTAACGCTATTGAGAAGGCGGGAACCACCGATTACAAAGCGGTTTCCAATGCCCTGAAAACCTATTATGCTGACACCCCGCTCGGAAAAATCAAGTTTGACGCAAAGGGAGATGCAATCGGCATAGGGTTTGCCATGTATCAGGTTAAAGACGGCGTCTATGTGGAAATGAAATAATAACCGTTGAAACAACAGGAACGGGGACAGGCAAAAAGTCTGTCCCCGTTTTTTATAAAATGAAAAACTCAGGATTTCGGGGTAAGTATCCGTAAGGCTGAGGAAAAGATAAATCAAACTATGGATTATTTTTTAGAGTTGTTTATAGGGGGACTGACGCGCGGGAGTATATATGCACTTATCGCCCTTGGCTACACCATGGTTTACGGTATTATTGAACTGATTAATTTTGCCCACGGGGAAATATACATGATCGGAGCATTTACGGCTTTGATCGTTATATCTGTCCTTACCATGATGGGAATGAACACTATTGCCATTCTTGTGTTCGCAAGTCTCATAGCCGTCATATATTCCAGTGCATACGGTTACACTGTTGAAAAAATGGCGTACAAACCTCTGCGAAACGCACCCCGTCTCTCAGCGCTTATCAGCGCCATCGGCATGTCCCTTTTCCTTCAAAACTATGTTCTCCTGGCACAGACATCCGATTTTCTTCCGTTCCCGAACCTGATTCCCGATTTTGAATTCATGGAGTCTTATGCCCACATTATCAGTTCGGCCGAGGTTGTCATTCTTATAACGACAACGGTTGTCATGATTCTCCTGACTGTACTGATCAAATTTACGAAAATCGGCAAGGCAATGCGCGCCACATCACAGGATAAGGATATGGCACAACTTGTCGGCATTAATGTCGATCATGTCATCTCCGTTACCTTTATCGTAGGATCGGCAACAGCCGCAATAGGCGGGGTATTAATCGCATCTCACGTCGGCATGATTAATTTTTATGTAGGCTTTATCGCGGGAATAAAGGCCTTTGTTGCCGCAGTTCTGGGGGGTATCGGCAGTATTCCGGGTGCAGTTCTCGGAAGTTTAATTCTGGGTTGGACGGAAAGCTTCGCGACGGGCTATGTTTCCAGCGACTACGAAGACGTTTTTGCCTTTGTGTTTCTCGTTTTAATCCTCATATTCAGACCTGCGGGGATCCTCGGCAGAACGGAAAAATACAAGATATAAATTTACACTGAAATAATTTTACGATTTATCTTAGAAGGGCGATTCTCATAGCCGCCGGATTTACAAGAAAATGATAAGCTTTTCTGAAATTAAAAAATCATTTTTCGTTTCTCTCTGGTTCATGTTCTTAACATTTCCCATTATGGTAATCCGTGTCAATACCATAGAGAACATCGTTGAGTGGCGTTGGAGAAATATGGTTTTCGTCGGTGTCGGCAGTTTCCTGTTAGCCCCTGTATGGAGCTATTTCATAAAGCGGAAGGAGTATGGCCTGAAAAAGGCCGAAGAAGGTGAAGAAGTGCAGGCCTCCTTCGCCCGGCGCATTCTGCAGGAAAAAAAGCTTTATGTTCCCGGACTAATAGCTGTGGGCCTGTTCTCCCTTGCTTTTCCGTTTATATTCTCGCTTTATCAGACAAATATAATGGTTTCGGCGCTTATTTTCGTAATGCTGGGACTGGGGCTCAATATCGTGGTGGGTCTCGCAGGACTTCTTGATCTGGGATATGTTGCGTTCTATGCCGTCGGTGCCTATACTTATGCGCTCCTTAACTATCACTTTCATCTGAGTTTCTGGATTGCACTTCCTATCGGCGGCGCCATGGGAACACTTTTCGGTGTCCTCCTGGGTTTTCCGGTGTTGCGACTCAGGGGAGATTATCTGGCCATCGTTACTCTCGGCTTCGGTGAAATCATCCGTCTGATACTTGAAAACTGGAATGAATTCTCGTTCGGTCCGAGCGGAATCGCAAATATTCCCCGTCCTCCATTTTTCGGTATTGATTTATCCATCCACGGCTCTATGACCTTCATTTATTACATCATGATCGCTTTGTGTATCTTTACGATCTTTGTCGTAAACCGCCTGCAGGATTCCAGAATTGGAAGGGCATGGATAGCTCTACGGGAAGATGAAGTGGCATGTCAGGCCATGGGTATCGACAAGACAAAGACAAAGCTTACCGCGTTTGCCCTCGGAGCAACATGGGCAGGTATGGGCGGAGTCATGTTTGCCGCAAAGACAACGTTCATCAATCCGGCAAGCTTTACCATATGGGAATCAATTATCGTTCTGTGTATCGTCGTCCTCGGTGGAATGGGTTCAGTCCTCGGAGTCATCATCGGCGCCCTCATATTAATTCTTCTGCCGGAATACCTCAGGGCATTTTCCGAATACCGGATGCTGGCGTTCGGCATCGTTCTTGTCGTCATGATGATTTTTCGTCCCGGTGGAATTGTCAGTGATGTGAGGCGGATCTACAAATTTGAAGGCGTCGGAGGCAAAAGCGGAGATGACTAACACAGCACAGCCAATTCTGAAAGTAAACAGTCTGGGCATGAACTTCGGCGGACTTCGAGCCCTGGACAATGTCGATCTTGATGTCGGCAAAGAAGAAATCGTCGCCCTGATAGGCCCCAACGGGGCCGGGAAAACAACGTTTTTTAACTGCATAACCGGGCTTTACACGCCGACTGACGGTGATATCCTTATTTCACCTCTCGGGAAAAAACATGAGAGGATCAACGGTGTTAAGCCCAATCTCGTTACCAGGAAAGGACTCTCCCGTACATTTCAAAATATTCGCCTCTTCCCTAATATGACAGTACTCGAAAATGTGATGATCGGCCGTCATTGTCGCACGACCACCGGTATAGCGGGCGCTATATTCAGAGGAAGATCAACTCGAAGGGAAGAAAAGGAAATCGTCGATTCCAGTTATACCATTCTGGAAAATATGGGCCTTGAAAGATCAGTCAACGAATTCGCAAAGAATCTCCCTTACGGAGAACAGCGGCGTCTGGAAATAGCACGCGCCCTCGCAACCGAGCCTTTCCTCCTGTTGCTGGACGAACCGGCTGCCGGCATGAATCCCCAGGAAACAGAAGAGCTGGACGAGCTTATAAGGAGAATCCGTGACGAACAAGAAATCTCCATTCTTCTGATAGAACACGACATGAAGCTGGTCATGAGCCTGTCCGACCGGATCTTTGTCGTTGATTACGGCAAGAAGATTGCGCAGGGTACACCGGACGAAATCAAGAGTAACCCTGTCGTCATAAAGGCCTATCTGGGAGAAGAGATCGATGCTTAAGGTCAGGGACATCCATACGTTTTACGGAAATATCGAGGCGCTGAAGGGTGTCTCAATTAAAATTTCGGAAGGTGAGATTATTACACTGATAGGGGCCAACGGAGCCGGAAAATCTACGACGCTCATGTCGATCTGCGGCATTACCCCACCGAGATCAGGCGAAATCACATTTCTGGATCGGCCAATCACGAATATGAATCCCGATAAAATTGTATCCATG
>CAZKGS010000122.1:0-7107 GCA_964552105.1 uncultured Syntrophaceae bacterium | reverse complement strand
TTGTCATTATTCTATAAAATGTCGCCTACTACCCTTTCGAGGTGGCTTAAGGTGTTGCATTCCCTTACAAGATCGCAAAGTGGTCCATATCGTTTCATGTCTGAGTCTCCTGTTGCCCAGAATGAAAGAGTTTCCGGATTAAGCCAGATTAATCGTTTTGCTTTTTCCCGTATACGTTTCAATATATCCGTTTCGGGTTCGAAGTAATTGTTTCTTCCGTCTCCAAGGATGATAACGGTTGTCTTTTTGGTGACAGTGTCGATCCAGTTTTCCTTAAAATCACGCAATGCCTGTCCATAGTCTGTTCGGCTCAGCCCGATGTCGAGACCGGTGCCGGTCTGCAGCCTTTCGACGGCTTCATCCACCGGGTATTCGTCAAAGATATCGCTGACCTCTATGAGGTTATTGCAAAAGATGAAGCTCCTTATCTTTATGATGGTTTCGTTCAGGCTGTAGAGGAAAAGGAGGAAAAACCGGACAACCAACCTTACGGAGCGACTTACATCACAGATTACGACAACGTTGGGGCGGTCGATTTTCCTTCTTTTCCACATAATCTCGAACAGAGGCCCCTGATATACTATGTTTTTCCTGAGGGTTTTTTTAAAATCTAACTGGCCACGTCTGAAATTTCTCTTTCTCCGCGAATGAACATCGTTCAGGCGCTTTACCATTTTTTTAATAATGGTATGCATTTGATGAAAATCTCTCTCTTCTATACTGGAAAGCTTGAGATTCTTCAGCTGTACTTCGGTAATATTGTCCCGAGCTTCCCGTGTATAGAGTTCATAGTGTCGATCTATAAAATTTCTTACATATTCAGTGAGATAATCCTTGGCATCTCTCAGTGCTTCAGCCTGTTGCTGTGAGGATAAATTACCCCCCTGGGAAAGTTCTTTTATGTCCCGATCCAGCCCATCCATTCCCATATATTTCAATACCTTCCAGGCCAATGGCTTCTTCTGGATAAAGTATTTCATATTAAAGAGTTCGGCAGCCTGGCTGCCTTCCATCATGGAAGTCATAATATCCGCCTGGTTTCCCAAAATGAGCATCATCGTGAGAGGAGACATGTCCGATTGAACATTTTCCCCGGAGTCGAAGGCATGATCCATGTCGTGATCCGGGAAATTGTCGAAGGAGAAAAAAGTATCAAAACAGGTACCGAAAATTTCTTTTTCATAAGGGGTTTTTGCAAGGACAGCCCCAAGAGATGTCTTTAAAACATCTTTGTCCTGATAGCCCACGATATCAAGGGCACGTGCCGCGTCAATACTTTCGGATATGGATACGCGCACTTCCGCTTTGCGAAGGGCTACGATAAAATTTTCAAGGACGTGTTCCATTTCTTCAACCACGTGCTTCCTTCAGGGCATGTTGAGTCAATTCATGAAGGCGTTCATTTACCACGTCTATGTCTGCTTCAAATTTCAAAAATACGTTCAGGGTGTTCCTTATAGTTTCCGGGTTCAAACTGTCCGCGTGGAGAAGAAGCAAAACCCTGGCCCAGTCAATCGTCTCGCTGATTGAGGGGACTTTTTTGATATTTACCTTTCTTACCTGCTGTATGAAATCAACCAGTTGTGTACGGAGCTTTTCGGAAATATCGGGTACCTTGATTCTGATGACTTCGCGTTCAAGTTTCGAGTCGGGGAAGGGGATAAAAAGGTGAAGACAGCGACGTTTCAGGGCATCGCTCAACTCTCTCGTGTTATTGCTTGTCAGAAACACGAATGGCGTGGACTGCGCCTTAATTGTTCCGATTTCCGGAATGGAAACCTGAAAATCTGAAAGGATCTCCAGTAAAAAAGCCTCGAACTCGTCGTCCGATTTATCGATTTCATCCACAAGAAGAACTGATCCGCTTTTGTGTTCAAGTGCCTTTAAAAGGGGCCTCGGTTCCAAAAATTGTTTTGAAAAGAAGATGTCATCGTATCTGTGGAGGGCATCAATAGACTCCACAAGATTATTTTTTTCTTTTACGATGTCATTCAATTTGTCCTTCAAAATCTGGGTGTAGAGTAACTGCTTTCCATATTTCCATTCATACAGGGATTTTGATTCGTCGAGTCCTTCGTAACACTGAAGGCGGACCAGGGGCAGATCAAGGAACTCTGCCGTTTTTTTTCCAAGATCCGTTTTACCCACACCGGCGGGTCCTTCCACAAGTATCGGCTTGCCGAGTTTGAAGGCAAGGTACAGAGTCGTGGCAATATGGGTGCTGCAGATATATTCTACCTCCTTAAATGCCTGTTGAATATTTTTTATGGAAGCTATTTTTTCATCGTTGATTAAATTCATTGCCTCATCCTTTTCTTAATAATTTTTCTCCCAGCTTTTTCTGTTTTATGACTGCCACATATCTTGCGATATCGATGGTGTGGATCAGATCATTTGTTATAACAGCCAGATCAGAATTTTCTTCTATCCCAGCTCCGGACATGGTGTCCTTTAAAAACGATTGGAAATGCCCTGACAGATTTCGGAAGTAAAGTAATAGCGACAGAAATTCAGGATGGTAGATACCGCTGTCCAGCATATTTGCTGCTTCACAGGCCATGATCCTTAATGTATCTATTATTGATCGAAGTTCACCAATATCCTTTTTCAAATCATCGGAAGGCTTGACATTCTGTTCTTTAATAAGGTCGATAAGAATTAACAGCTGTCTTTCCATGCCCCCAACTATGGGCCCCATGAGGCACACCTCTTCAATTTCCCTGAAGGGTTTTGCCATTTTTCCATAGGCTGAACCTTCATCTCCAAGGATATTTGATACGGGAACGGAACAATTCTCAATTTTTATTTCACAGTGAGGCGAAGGTCGCAGAAAATTGAATTTGAGTTCTCTGGTTATGGATAAACCTTCGGTCTCTTTTGGTACCATAAATGCCGTAAACTGTTTTCGCCCAGCATCGACTCCGGTTACGGCAAAAACAATAAAAAGATTCGCTATGGAGCCATTTGTCAGATATGACTTTACTCCGTTCAGTACATAGAAGCCATCCCGGTGTTGTCCCGATGTTTTCAGATACTTGGGGTGGGCTCTGGCTTCCGGTTCAGAGACGGCGACAGATATCGTAATCTTGCCGCTTGCCAGATCGGACAGATATATCTCACATTGTTTTTCATTTCCGAACCCCTCAATTAAATAACGTGAGATAACCTGATGGATAAACCATGACAAAGCGAACCCCAGGTTATGCCCATGCCTGACAATTGTCTCACCGGCCATGGATATGGAAAGATAGTTACCCCCGAGGCCGCCGTATTTTTCAGAAATGCCAAGTCCCAGGAGTTTTTCCCCGGCCATCCTCTTCCAGATATCGTCGGGGAATCCTTCCATGGTGTGAAGGTCGGTTCGAGGAGCGATGGTTTCCCGTGCAAAATCTGCAAATCTTTCCTGGAGAATAATCATTTTTTCGTTCTTTGCTGTTGCCATAACGCCCGCCTTTCAGAGTCTTTATTCACAACAACTGCGTTTTTTGCGCAGATGTTTGTATCAGCGACGAAAGAATTAAGGAACTAAAAACGTTCAAATTACGATCCGCCAGACCGGAAGTTTTGAGTTGTGCTCATCCTTTACCAATCAATGGAATGATAAAACCTCACTGTTCCGTGAAGACAGGCTTCCGTTTTTCCAGGAAAGCCGTGATTCCCTCTTTAGCATCTGAAGTCTTTCCTATCACTGTCATTCCTCTTCGTTCCAGTTCGAGTTGTCGCTCTAAGAATCCCAACATTGAGTTGTTAAGATTTTCTTTTACTATAGCGAATGACACCGCTGGTCCCTGAGCAAGTTTTGATGCCATATCGAAAGTTGTTTTTTCAAGCTCCGTATCATCAACGACATTGTTAACAAAACCGAATTCTAATGCCTGCCCGGCATCAAACACAGGATCAAGGAGGGCCAATTCAAAAGCTTTTCCAAGTCCAATCAAAAGGGGGACCAGCAAAGTCCATGCCCCATCCGGCACCAGCCCCACAGATGTGTATGCCTGCCTGAATTTCACCGAAGAGGCACAAATTCTCAGATCGCAGGCGGCGGCAATGCTCATTCCACCACCACCAACGGCGCCGTTAATCGCTGCAATAACCGGCTTCGACATCCTTCGAATGAGCATGATACATATATTCAGTTTCTTAATTATCTGTCTTAGGGTATCCGAAATATCGGGAGAATCTTTAAATGCTGCCAGATCACCACCCGCGCAGAATGCCTTTCCCTCACCGGTAATAACAACGACTCTTGTATCATCGTCATCCGTGCATATCTCTAATGCCCTCACAAGGTCGTCACCAAGGCCAAAATCAATTGAGTTGAACATCTTAGGCCTGTTCAGTTTGATTGTCGCGACATGATTTGACTTTTCCAGAATTACGTTTTCAAATTGCATGTTTTCTTGTCCCCCCTTCAAGTAACTCGTTTGGCTGAATTTGATATAACTTGTTGATTCTTATGGATACTATCCAGGTTCCTACGACTTATTACGATACCATCTCCTCAATAATTCCCTTTGCAGGCTTGATCTCGTTTATCAGGGCGCTTACCTGTCCCGCGCCTGCGGGGAAGAGATCGAAATTTCCACTATTCCAGGCTTTTGGAGCATCCTGAAAATTGTATTCCTGTAAGAGGTCTATACTGGGGTCTCCGATCTGTTCTTTTAGCTTTGGATTTATGATAGATCTTATTTTCATCTTTCCCAGAGGTAACAATATTGTGTCGCCATCACCGCAATCGATGATCGCTTTCTTCCATGCATCTGGAGCGGGGCTTTCCTCAGTTGCAATAAAACGTGTTCCGATTTGTACACCCTGCGCGCCGAGAGCCAGAACAGCACGATAACCCCTCGAGTCAGCTATTCCTCCGGCGGCAACGACCGGAATGCTTACACTATCCACCACCAGAGGTACAAGTACCATTGTTGAAGATTCGGGGTTGTTGGTACGAAGACCGCCCGACTCTGATCCTGAAATGATCAATCCGTCAACACCGGCATCCTCCGCCTTTTTCGCATGGGCAACTGAAAGAAGAACATGGAGCCCCTTCATCCCATACGCGTGTATCTGACCATAGATTTTCCCCGGAGAACCCGCTGAAGTTGTAACTGTCTTTACTCCCGCCTCTGCTAGTGTCTCTAAAATTTCCATGTTCGCAGGATTCGCAATCATCAGATTTGCTCCAAACGGCTTATCAGTTAATTCAAGGACTTCGTTTACCAGTTGCTTTGTTTTTTCGGGATCGCTGAAAGCCAGGGCCAACATTCCAAAGGCTCCGGCCTCGCATATAGCAGCTACCAGCTTTGGGCTATTCATAGCGGCTATTGGTCCCTGAATGATGGGATAACGACATCCCAGCATGTTTAACAATTCAGACATAATATATATCCCCCTCCATTTTTTATATAGTCTTCCTCAACATTCATAAAGAATAGAAATCATTAACCTTTTCAGATAAGACCAAAAATAACTCACCTCCACCTGAAAATATAGAAAACTTGCCCTTGGGCAGTGTTAATTAATCTAACCAAATTTTTCAAAAAAACTTCCAAGTACCTTCTTGAAGGCTCCCACTTCCTCATTTGAAAAACCCGATTTTACCTCTTCATTTACTCTTTTGAAAATACTGAATGATCTGTTGACTTCATCGATTCCCTGTGGCGTTATGAATATCTGGGAGACTCGTCGATCGTCAGGATTTGAATTGCGTTTTGCGAAACCGGCTTTTTCAAGGCGATCGATAAGGCCGGTGATTGTAGAGTTATCGATCGACAGGGTTTGGCTCAGTTCGGTCATGGTACGGCCATTTTTTTGCTTTAGTAAGGCCAGTATTCCTCCCTGTGGTGTGGTAATTCGTATTCCTTCTCTGGTAAGTTCATTTTTGAGATAATTTCGCAATTTTTGCTGGGCCGTGAAAACTAAAAAGATAAGCCTGTCATCTGTAGTCATAGAAATATTTCCTTTAAAATGTTTTATGCGCCTATATTTGGCATACCAAATAATATCTGTCAAGAACTTTCAGGAGGTTTAATAAAGTGAAACAGTCCAAGATTTCACAGGGCAGGCGAGGACCGACTCGTAATGACAAGATGTGGTATTATGCAGACTTTCGAGTGACCCTGTGGCGCTATTCTTTTGACTCCTTTACGAACAACAGGGGAAAGACGATATCGCTTACGCAGCAGGGTAACCAGACGGCCAGGAAGAGAAATAGAAAAACAATAACATAGTATAACCAGTTTAGAGCTCCTCCCATGGCCATGATAATGTGAAAAAGTGATGCCCACGTGCTTAACAGGACATGGCCTGCGTGGGGAAATTTGGTTGCAGGCCAGAAGTATGCGATGGCGACACCCAGTATTGCCAGTGGATTGACCAACCACCATTTCTCAATAAAGCCGATGTGAATACCTCGATTCGGCATACCGAGCAGTACCTCGCCAAAATAGGGAATTAATGAATCACTCAATGTAGCTATTCCTATAGAACCAACATAACCAATGAAAAGCAGAACCCAGATATTACATTTGTATCTTAGCCCCCCGCATTTATGGAGTTCATACATGGAGGCGGTGACAAGGGCACTGAGAATGACATGTATCGGATGAAGTATATAAAATATATTATAGGAGAGTTTGGGAGGCATATTATGGAAAAGCACCATAATGATAATTCCCGTTAATGCGCCGAAAAGAGTGAACGGGGCATGATTTTTTAATTCGACAGAAATCTGTTTAATCATTTGTTGTTCCTATAGTCAAAACTGTTGTCTTTCTCCTGTGATTTCGTGGATATATATCTACTCTGAATATAGTGAATATGCAAGTATGAAATTCTGATTTTGATGACTTTGTAAAGGGTGCAGTTGTCATCTTCGGGCTTGACCCGAAGATCCATAGATTCCCGTGTCAAGCACGGGAATGACAAATTGGACTGATTTTGACTTTTTACGAATGCATCAATTTTAATCTGCAATTGTTTTCATGAATGGTGTATAAATGAAAAATTATTTGAACAGGACTACAATTCCTGTCATGGGATGTAGTCATATTTACGAGATCTTTGCAGAATGTTCAATTTTGTTCAAGTTCAAGGAAGGCGAAAATTTTA
>CAZKGS010000121.1:0-7144 GCA_964552105.1 uncultured Syntrophaceae bacterium | reverse complement strand
ATTCAAGGTATGCGTTTACTGGCTTCAACAATTCCGTAAAAACAGGGATTGAAACAGCTTGCCACTGTATGTAACAAAAATATATCTGTCTTTTTTCAATATCCCGACTGTTTCCCCGTCATACTTTCTATCTCAATTTTGATTACTATCGAATCTGCGAGGTTCCTGTCGTTATATTCGAACGAGCCGGTTGAATAGTGGGCCATAATAACATCGAGTGCTTCGCGTTTCTCACGGTCGTCATCGACAAATGATGCTGTGCCATAGCATATGACGCTCCGATATTTCATGCTCCATTTACATGCCTGGTCGGCTTTCACGATTTCGTGATCCACATCGAACTCGATACAAACATTGTTGTTTTTTCTGAGAATATCGATCTTCTTACCTTCCCGGGCAGAGTGAACATAGAGGGTCCGGTTTCTATAACCGAAACAGACGGGAACTATATACGGCTGGTTGGTTTCGCTCAATGCCAGGCGACAGACCGTTGATCGGCAGATGATATCATCAATTACTTCGGTATCGGTAATTTCTTTATCTTTTCTTCTCATTATCTCACCCGAAAAGGAGGGCTCAGCCTTTACCCTTCATAGTATCTCGGAACAATTTTCTTTCGTCCTGCCGGTTTTATATACTTCTCTTCGGAATACCCTAACGCGATTACCGCATAAATGTGTTCCTCCCGGGGAATACCGATGCGCTGTTTGATCCTCGTATCACGCTTTATCGCCTCGACAACGAATCCGATCAGGCATGAACCAAGCCCCATGGCGTGGGCACCGAGAAGAATATTCTGCGTTGCCAGGAGCGCATCTTCACAGGGAGTTGAAGCTCCGGGCCTCATACCGATCAGAATTGCCGCCGGGGCACCATGGAACAGGCGATCTTTTCCCGTCTCTTCCCATTCCTGAAGTCCTTCTTTAATGGAGTCGTAATATTCCCGGTAGTATCTCCCCAGAGCATCTTTCATGAAAAGCTTCGAGAAAAAACGGAGAACACTCTTTTCCGCCATTTTGTTGATTCGTGCGAAGAATCGACCCGTTGCTCCGCCAAGCTTATCCACAGAGGATCGATTAGGCAAAATGGTAAAGGTCCAAAGCTGACAGTTTGTACCGGATGGCGCGGTGATACCGATCTTCACGAGATCTTCGAGGACCGTTCTTTCAACCGGTTGTTCTGAAAACGTTCGGCACGACCTTCGCGACCGCATCAGTTGTACCAGCGAGGATGTATCAAAAGAACCGTAGGGAAGCCATTCGTCGCGGTTTGTTACCGTTTTCAGCTCGAGAGCATATTTATGAACGCCATGTACGGTTATCGCCCCCGTCGGGCAGATAGCAGCACAGTGATCGCACTGCAGGGAGCGATCTCCCGTTACGACCGCCTTGCCGTCTATCATTGAAAGTGCTTGAGAGGGACATATGGACACACACAGTCCACAGCTGTTGCAGAGATCTCGATCAATTACTGTTGTTACCGGTAACTTCATGATTCACCTTTCTATTTTTTTAAAATCGTTTCTACAGGACAACAACGGTCAATTTCCGCAGTACGTCAACCGCTATGAATACGTACATGTACACTTGAGATTTGTATCGAAGATATGGTTACACCGATATCTAATGGCCCAACCATTCTATGGTCTTATTTAAAATTCTCTCGTAAACTTCTAACTCGGATGTCTCTGCAGATTTCGGCAGGTCAAAAGAGTGGTCTCCCCCATCTATGGTTTCCAGATCCCAGGAGGTATCCAACCTACACAGCACTTCCTTCAATGTAGCCATATCACAAAACGGGTCCCTTGTGCCGGCAAAGAACAGCATCGGGATTGTAATCTGATAGAGGTGAGCGTCACGGGGTTGATCCTTTTTCCCCGGTGCATGGAGGGGATAGCCAAAGAACACAAGGCGTTCCGGTGTCAGGAGACCGTCAGCACTCATCTGGGCAGCCACACGGCCACCCATCGACTTTCCTGTTGCAATGATTTTATCCGGTTTGAATTCCGAATTTTCCTTCAGATACCGATAGACGCTCTGCCATGTGGAAACAAGCTCATGCTTGGGATCGGGTTTCTTTCTTCCCTTTTCCCTGTATGGAAAATTGAATCGTAACGTAAGATAGCCAGCCTCGGTCAAGCCCTCTGCCAGAAAAACTATCATGGGATTATCCATATCATTTCCGGCACCGTGAGATATAATTATTCCCGTTTTCTTTCTTTCACCATAACGCTCAGGTACAGCAATTACAGCTGATACCCGCTCTTTTCCCCCAACAGGTATCAATATCCTTGTGCTCATCATGGCCATTTCCCTCGATATTATTTCTGACTGTTGGAAATTGAAAGCTTCGAAATCTTACAAACTGTTATGATCCATGGTTCAACAGAAACAACCATGACTGATCGTTATTATGCACCGGGATTTATCGAAATATATTGCTGTCATTCAATCCAATTAATTTCTCGTGCCGTCTCCGGACCAATTATCGTATACCATAAGCTTTTCGGCATCTGAGCCTTTGTTTCCGACATCGGTATCCTGCCGGCCATAATTTCCGCCTCTTCCTGTGGATGCAGTGGATCTTTCTCCGGGTCCGCATAACCTTCCGGATAGATTGGCTGACCTGTCGATAAGTTGTATTTATCTGTGGCGCCTACCGTATGAAGCAACTCGTGAGCGAGAACAACATTGTTTTTCTCCTCCATTTTCCAGTTAGCAAACGCTTTCGCAACACAGATTAACCCCTTTTGTAATCCAAGGGATTCTTCGAGTTGATTATGGGTTGCGGGGTCATAGTACAAAACAAACATTCGTATATCTCCTGCAGGACCATCATACGTGTCAACTCTGTGTGCCCAGAAACGCAATTTTAAGCTCCACAACATTACTTTTAGTATATTTCGGTCTTGTGGTGGTTCTGGAGGAAGCTCATCAACACTCGGAGACAATTTTATGATTATTGGTTTGCTGAGTGCCAACTCATAGCTTTCAGCCTCCTGTTTCATGAAATCCTCAATGGGCTTGAATGTTTCCTTTTGCAAGGAATCGATGTACTTTGATGATGCTTCGCTGCCATCACCATTAATCGGATATACAACAACCCACAAAGGTTGCTCCCAACTGGTCGTTCGTAACTTTGTTGTCCATGTGCCCATACCAACGCCGATAAGGATAGCCAGTAAAATAGAAATTCGTAATACTCTAAAAAATTTTCCGGATGCCATCGGCCCCTACTCTTTCACACCACTTTATGCAAAAAAGGATTTTTAAGTCAAGAATTAGAGGTGAGCGGGCCACAATCGAGAACGGCGCTCCTGATGGCAGGATTTGAGGGATATCTAAAATATCCATGTCCTGACGCCCCGGGACAAAGTCTCCACCCAGTATTTGGACCGGTGGTCACCGCTCACCAAAAAGGAATACTTTTTGAAAGGTAAGTGCAATCGAAACATCGAGTGGGTCAAGTATAACGGTCTGTGTGAGCAGAGCATATGATTAGATTGCAAAAATACTAACATCAGAAAGCGAAAAGGTCAAACAATTATTGGGGAATCATTCCTGGTTTTCGGAGATTAGAGTATTTATTCTCAACAGCTGTGTTTTTTTGCGCAGATGTTGGCGTCAGCAGTGAAAAGGTACAAGGTACAAGGTGCAAGGACAAAGGATCAAGGAAAAACCTTTAACCTTTAGCCTTTGCGGCTTTGCCGCTTCAGGTATGTATTTCTACAACATCACCATCCTGCATGACATAATCTCTTTGTACCATCTGACCGTCTCGAACAGCCGTGCCCCATATTTTAGCGTGCTTTAGTTTTTTCACGAAATCCTTGTGTATCTTACAGGCCATGTCTTCCAGAGTACTTTCCTTAGGGATTACGAATGGTTTTTCCATGTCGGGGTCCTTGCCGGGAACTTTTGTATATACCCTGATAACCTCGGATAGATCAAAAAGCTTTTCGACAAAGGTCATGAGATTTTTCCCGGTGCGCGTGGACATGCCCAAACATGGTAAATTCATGTCGGCCAGCTCTATAAATATCTCAAGAGTTTCTTCATCTTCAGGTTTGTCCATCTTGTTGACGGCTACAAGCATATTTTTGATGAAGGGAGGTTTTGTCAGGTCCGTCGTAACAGGGGTTCCTTCCGGAAATATTCGCAATGTTTGAAGAATGTGAATTATGTCTTCGAATTGCTGTAGGGCATCGGCGTAAAGATCCAGAAGGATGACCACGATGTCGGCACGCCGAATCAGGTCCGCCATTAATGGATCAATGTAATCTTTGGTAATGGGTGGGGTATCGATTAGTTGAAACTGAATGTTTTCATAAGAAGCCATTCCAGGTGTTGGCTTTTGTGTAGTGTGAGGAAAGTCGGCCACTTCCGGCGAGGCATTCGTTAATATAGCAATAAGAGATGATTTGCCCGAATTGGGGGGGCCGATAACCACAACCTGGGCAGCTCCCTCCTTTTCGACCGAAAAGGCTGTCTTCCTCTTTGATGTTCCTTTTTTCTTCTGGGCTTGATCCTTGAATTTAGAAACACGCCGGCGAAGATCAGCTCTGAGTTTATCAGTACCCTTGTGCTTTGGAATAACGGCAAGCATCTCTTCCAGAGCCTCTACTTTGTCCTCCGGTGTTTTTGCTTCCCGATACCTTCTTTCCGCTTCCAGATATGCTGGTGGTAAATTGGCCGGCACGGATTTTTACTCCTGTCGGTAACGATAAGTATAAGTACAGCTTTATTGATGACACCCTGTTTGTCTTGATTCTGACTATATCATATTAGAGCCTTTACTCTCAACAATTGTGTTTTTTGCGCAGATGTTGGCACCAGCAGTGAAAAGATACAAGGTACAAGGTACAAGGACAAAGGATCAAGGAAAAAGGCTAAAGAATTAGGGGGATAAGCCTCTCCGTGCTTTTAGAATTCAGCTCTCAGTCCTCATTGCTCAGCTCTTTGCGGCTTTGCCGCATTAGCTATTGCAAACGCGTTGCGTTCAATCTATAAGATGGAGAAACCTTTGACACATTAGCAAAAAGTCGAATTTCTGCAGCTTTGTCATTCCCGACCTAAGCGTTCGACTGAGCTCACGCCGAAGTTCGGAATCCATAACTGCATGTAATTGCTGGATTCTCGCTTCCGCGGGAATGACACAACATAAATATAACAGTTAGTCCGATTGTCATCCTCGGGCTTGACCCGGGGATCTGAAAACGTTGATTATCGATGTGGGAAACTAAACGCCATGATCCTTATTTATCCACCCGTTGCAAAACCCTGTGAACCACCTGCAGGGCTGGCAAAAATTGTTGGAACCTTGAATCATCATGATGTCAAATGCAGGGTTGTTGATGCAAATCTTGAAGGTATTCTGAGCCTTTTGAACTCATCGCAAGCATCCCCGGATACGTGGACCAAACGGGCTAACCGCAATCTTAAGACCAATCTTGTTTCTTTAAAACACAGGGAGACCTATCAAAATCCGGATCGGTACAAGCGGGCGGTCGCAGACGTAAATCGTGTTCTTGCAATGTCAACCCGGTCTTCTGGCGTTTATATAAGTCTTGCCAATTATCAGGATCAAAAACTATCCCCTGTGAG
The DNA here is from genome assembly GCA_964552105.1 of uncultured Syntrophaceae bacterium. Lineage (GTDB taxonomy): Bacteria > Desulfobacterota > Syntrophia > Syntrophales > UBA6807 > CAZGAK01. The sequence goes on along the minus strand of CAZKGS010000121.1, from coordinate 1,541 downwards.
GAGCGCTGATCTTATCAGAGCTTCCGAAATGCCGGAGGAAAATCCATTTTACCCTTATTTCAAAAAACGGCTGCTTGCACTTCTGGAAGAGGAACAACCCGCAATCGTGGGATTCTCGTTAAATTACCTGAGCCAGGCATTATGCACCTTTGCCATGATCGGCTTTCTGAAACAGGTCTGCCCCCGTATAAGGTTTGTACTGGGTGGTGGGCTGGTAACCTCGTGGATGAGAAAACCGGGCTGGCAAAATCCTTTCAGCGGTTTGGTAAATGATCTGGTAGCCGGTCCCGGCGAAGATCCGCTACTTTCTATCCTCGGCAAAACACCTTCAGACAATTATGACACACCCGATTATGATGTTTTTACGAAAGATGATTACATGGCTCCCGGATTCATCCTGCCTTACAGTGCCTCAAGCGGATGTTACTGGAACCGGTGTTCCTTTTGCCCTGAAAGAGCTGAGGAGAATCCCTATTGTTCCATTCCTTCAAAACAGGTAGTCAGAGATCTTCATTCTCTGATGGGGAGAAAGAAACCGGCTCTTATTCATTTCCTGGACAACGCGATCAGTCCGGCACTACTCACGAAACTGGTTAATAATCCACCGGGTGTGCCATGGTATGGCTTCGTCAGAATATCCCGCCATCTGACGGATCTGGATTTTTGCAGAGCCCTGAAACAATCAGGATGTACTATGCTGAAGCTTGGTCTGGAGTCGGGAGACCAGGGGATTCTCGATAAGTTACAAAAGGGAATTAATCTGGAGGAGGCATCTGCCACGTTGAAGAATCTAAAAGATGCGGGGATTGCTACCTATGTTTACCTGCTTTTCGGGACTCCTTCAGAGAGTCTCACTGAGGCACGGCGAACCCTTGAATTTACGGTTCAACACTGCGATGAAATCGATTTTTTAAATCTTGCCGTCTTTAACCTGCCGGCCTATGGACCGGATACAGAGAAGCTTGAGACCACAGATTTTTATGAAGGGGATTTATCCCTCTACAGGCAGTTTTCGCATCCGAAAGGGTGGGACAGAAACCTGGTCAGACAATTTATGGACAGGAAATTCAAGAGGCATCCCGCTGTAGCATCTATTGTAAGAAAGAATCCACCCATTTTTACCTCTAACCACGCGCCTTTTTTTGTTACAGACCGTACACCAATATCCATAACGCACATAGAAAAAGCACGGCTATAAGAATTAACTGAATACGAAAATGCTTTATCCATAGATCGTGGTTGTCTAAATATTTTTCATTAAAACCGGTTATCCTGAACAAAAGTGGATGATCTTTTTTCGTTTTGTAATGAGACTGGTAAATTTTATCAGCGTATATCCAGAAAAGAGCCGTAATGCCTGCCAGTACAATAATTATTATAGTTGGTTCAATTAACAATTCGTAACCTCTCATTATCTAAAGGAAGGAATGAAATCCAGCGCATTGTTTGTAATCTGGTCAACAATGGCCTGAAGCCAGGCGGAGCCTGTTAATATCGCGCCGTCATCCAATGACTGAATTGTGTTTATATAACCTGTATCT
>CAZKGS010000120.1:0-7209 GCA_964552105.1 uncultured Syntrophaceae bacterium | reverse complement strand
CTCTTCTGGGAATTTGCCGGACTATGGGGGTCAGTCTTCGTTGGTTGCTAATTTTGGTAGTGCTATACATGTAATGCTATGAGAAAAAAAATTTCAAGCTATATTGTTGCTATCAAATGTTTTATCTGCTACTACAATTTCCATAGAGCATTACATGTATAGCACTACCCTAATTTTTATGGTATCAGAATATGAGCAACTGCCAAACGATCTGAATTATCATGCAAGCTTGGAAACAGACAAACTACTCATCTGGTCTATTGAGTCGGAAGTAGACGAGATGTGGAGCTTTGTTGGTAGCAAGGAAAACAAGCAGTGGATTTGGATAGCCATGGATGCCAAGAGCAGACAGATCATAGCTTTTTATGTGGGAGATCGCTCACAAGCGAGTGCCAAAAAGTTATGGGATTCAATACCGAGAAGTTACAGAGATAAAGCAACTTTCTATACAGATGATTGGCAGGCATACAAAGCAGTAATCCCAGAAGAACGACATCATGTTGTTAAGGGGAAAGCAAATCATATAGAGCGTTTCAATTGTACGATGAGACAGAGAGTATCTCGTTTGGTTAGGAAGACACTTTCCTTTTCCAAGAAACTGAGTAACCACATTGGGGCTATCAAGTATTTCATTTGTAACTACAATCTCGAAAGAGCATTACATGTATAGCACTACCAAAAACTTAATATGACAAAGTCAAGTTAGTTGTTGGGTATAATGTACCCCATAAATTGGACACTTGCTTAAGGTAGAATTTCGTGCCATAATCTGGGCAGTATTTCATTCAGAAATTCTGCTTATGAAAGCAAGTAGGAGGTACATATAAATGTCCGTCAGGAAACAACATAACAGTGGATTCAAAGCTCAGGTAGCTCTTGAAGCTATCAGGAATCAACGCACTATTGCGGAAATAGCTAGTGAGAATGGGGTACATCCCAGCCAGGTAAACAAGTGGAAGAAACAAGTATTGGATGGGGTACCCACCATCTTTTCTGGCAATCACGACAAGGGCAAGCAGGAGGGAGAGAAGCTCCAGGCTGAGCTGTATCAGCAGATCGGTCAATTGAAGGTGGAACTGGACTGGATGAAAAAAAAAGTCGGTTACCTCGGCTGAAGGGAAACGCATTCTGGTGGAAGGGGATCACCCAGCAATATGCATATCCCGGCAGTGCGAATTGCTTGGTCTGCCTCGTTCCAGCTTCTATTACAAGCCAGCAGGCATCTCTGAATACAACCTGTTACTGATGGATATGATAGACAAGAAATACACACAACACCCATTTTACGGGATTCTACGCATGACCGCCTGGCTTCATGATGAAGGGCATCATGTGAACCACAAGCGCATTCAGCGACTGATGCGAATCATGGGTTTGAGAGCCATATATCCCAAACCCAGGTTAAGCAAGAGTGAAGACGTTTCTGAGAAATATCCCTATCTTCTGAAGGGTCTGATGATCCGGAGACCTAATCAGGTTTGGGCAACTGATATAACCTATATCAAGCTAAAACAAGGGTTTGTGTATCTTGTGGCTATCATGGATTGGTTCAGTCGTTATGTCATATCCTGGGAAATTTCTAACTCCCTGGATACGCATTTCTGCTTGAGCGCACTGGATAAAGCCCTCAGGAAAGGTGTTGTTCCTGAGATATTCAACAGCGACCAAGGCTGTCAATTCACAAGTGAAGCCTTTACCAGTCGCTTAAAGGCAGCGGAAGTCCAGATCAGTTGGGATGGTCGTGGTCATTTCTGGGACAATATCTTCGTAGAGCGTTTATGGCGAAGCGTAAAATATGAAGAGGTGTACCTGAAAGACTATGTCAACGTTCCAGATGCTATCAGGAATCTGGATGACTACTTTAGGTTCTATAACAGTCAAAGGCATCATCAAGCTTTGGGGTACAAAACCCCAGAATACGTGTTCTTTAATTCATGATCAGGGGGAGGTAAGTCAGCAGATTTTCTACCTTAAGATCACCGATTTTTTGTCTAGACAATGGGGTACAGTTCATTTTTTTATCTGCATTATCAGCGATTGACCACTAACCATTATCTTGTTGCTGTTCCGTTGGAATAAGGAATTAATATAAAAAAGTGAAAATAGGAATCAACACTCTTACATTAGTATCAGAACAATCTGGAGGGGCTTATGTTTATCTAACAAATCTACTTCCTGTGTTGGCTGATATTACAACTGATATAGACCTGTTTTATGTATTTGTCAGTAATATAAATCGAAACTTTTTTTCTATAAAACAAAATAACTTCAAATTTATTACTATCATGGGACCTATGAATTTTCAACCATATCGTATCCTGGTTGAGCAATTATATTTACCATTCCTTATGAAGAAATATAAACTGGATGTATTCTATAATCCTTGGGAGACTCTCCCGCTTTATCTTCCATGCAAAGGTGTAATGCAGATCCAGAATTTATTACACTTTCATAGTAATATTTGGTGGGTACCAAGATATCAAAAGCTAAAATCTTTTTTAATTCTTTTTTTACAGCGTTATTATTATAAGGTAATATCTAGGTTGTCTGCCAATCTTGCAACAAGAATAATTGCAGTATCTGAAAATACGAAACAGATTGCTTGTCAATCATTAAATGTTAACCCAAATATTATAGAAACAATATACCATGGCATCAATCCTTGTTTTTTAAATAAGTCTCCCCAAAAACTGAAATTGGGTTTTAACTATATTCTTTATGTTTCAGCTATATCTCCATATAAAAATATGCATAAAGCTATTCAGGCTTTGAAGATTATCAGAGATAATTATCAGCTTCGATATCATTTATTAATCATAGGACCAATAAGGTCTAATGATTATATGGATTATCTCAGAAAATTGATTGATACTCTCAATTTAGAGCAACACGTTCATTTTTTGAGTCATATTCCTCAACAGGAACTTGCTGATTATTATAATGATGCCGATCTTTTTATATTTCCCTCTGAATGTGAATCCTTTGGTATCCCTGTGATAGAAGCTATGGCTTGCGGAGTTCCTGTTATAGCTTCCAATAAAAGCTCTGTTCCTGAGATAGCCGGTGATTCCGCAATAATAATTGACCCTGATAATATTGAGGAATTTGCTCAAAAAATGTTTATAGTTTTAACTGATTCCGAAACACGAAATATATTGATAAAAAATGGTATAAAACGTGCTAAAATGTTCTCTTGGGAAAAAAATGCGTCAAAATTATTAAGAGTATTAAAATATTCCTGAAATCCATAATCTTATAAAATTTATCGTTAATGTTGGTCTAAAATATAGGATAGTGCTATACATGTAATGCTATGCGAAAAATTTTTCAAGCTATATTGTTGCTATCAAATGTTTTATCTGCTACTACAATTTCCATAGAGCATTACATGTATAGCACTACCCCCCTATTGGAATCATGTTAGTCCATAATAACCTACATTGAGCAGATGTTCATGAGAGAAAATTTAATATTATCACAAACCCGCATGAATCATTGTTTTACGAGATTATATGTAAAAGCTTTCTCGATTCATTTAAGGGCAAAAAATGATTGAAACGTACCTGCCCAATATGAAAAATGATTCAAGAATCCTTTAATAACGGGCTTTTAGAGGAATAAATCATTTTTTCTGATATGACAACTGCTCAATGTAGGATAAATAACAATTTTATCTAAATAACGGTTTGTGCAAGATTGGGTGAAAGAAAGGAGTTTGTTGAATGAAGATTCTTGTAACTGGAGGTTTGGGTACTGTAGGTTCTTATTTAGTGAAGGAACTTAGAGCACGGGGCTATGAAGTCTGGGTTTGTGACCTTCCTCATAATCATGACCCACAATACATTCGCTGTGATGTCAGTCAATATCGGCAATTGGAGAGGATATTTAATAACCATAAGTTTGATTATGTATATCACCTCGCCGCAGAATTTGGACGCTGGAACGGCGAAGATTATTATGAAAATCTATGGATGACAAATGTAATTGGCACGAAACACTTAATTCGTTTGCAAGAGCGAGACAAATTCCGTATGATATTCTTTAGCAGTTCTGAAGTTTATGGTGATTATGATGGTATTATGATAGAGAATGTGATGGATAAGTTCGAGATTAAGCAACTTAATGATTATGCCATGACAAAATGGGTCAGTGAGATGCAGGTTCTTAATTCGATTGGAATGTTTGAGACTGAAACCGTAAGGGTGAGGTTATTCAATACATACGGTCCCGGTGAATATTACAGCCCTTATAGAAGCGTTACTTGCTTGTTTATCTATCGAGCGATTCATGATATACCCTATACAGTTTATTTGAATCACCACAGAACATCCACTTATATTACAGATACCGCTAACACACTTGCTAATATTGTAGATAATTTCAAATCCGGTGAGGTATATAACATCGGCGGAACGGAGTATCACGACATCAAAACGTTGTCAGATATAATTTTAAGTTATCTAGGAAAAAGCGAATCATTAGTTACTTATAAGGAAGCAGAAAAATTCACTACGCAGGATAAAAAAATTGATATGACAAAAGCGATACTTGACTTGAAGCATTCCACAAAGGTTTCACTTAACGAAGGAATACCTAAAACTATAGATTGGCAGAAAAAGATATATGGCAAGTAACCTTTTTATGAATAATGGTGAAAAACGTAAGATGAAAGTGTTAATTATATCACATTTTTTCTATCCAGAGATGATGGCTATTGCCAAAAGAGTTATGGAACTAGGGGAAACACTGATTGAGCAAGGCAATGAGGTTACCGTTTTGACAGGGTTTCCTAATTATCCAGATGGTATCGTATTACCTGAATATAGAGGAAAGCTTTTTCAAGTTGAATATATAAAACGTATGAAAGTTATACGTACATGTATATATGCTTCTCACAATAAGATATTTGGCGCAAGACTTGCAAATAATATTTCATTTATGGCTTCCTCCATTTTAAGAGGATTTTTCCTAAAAGATAAACCGGAAGTCATATTAGCAATCTCTCCTCCTTTATTTACCGGAGTATCTGCCTATGTATTGAGCAAATTTATGAAAATCCCATTTGTATTTGATGTTCAGGATATGTATCCCGATACTGCCATTGATTTTGGAATGCTTAAAAATCGATATGCAATAAGCAGTGCAAAATGGCTAGAGAAAAGGATTTATCAAGGTGCCAAAAAAATCGCTGTTATATCAAATGGATTTAAGGAGAACCTAGTCCATAAAGGAATAGATTCAGGAAAAATTGAAATTATACCAAATTGGGTTGACACTAATCGATTTCATCCAAATACTGAAAGCAAGCACATCAGGCAAGAATTTAATCTGACAAATAAATTTGTTGTTATTTTTGTAGGGAGTTTGGGAATCGGTCAAAAACCTCAAAATATAATCCTTACAGCGGATAAACTTAAGACACAAAAGGATATCATGTTTGTTTTCGTAGGAGGAGGGGTAGAAAAAAAAGAATGTATACTTCTCCAGCAAAAATTGGGATTACAAAATGTTCTTTTTATCCCACCTCAACCGATGGAAATAATCCCTAATTATATAGTAGCAAGTGATGTTTGTCTTGTTCATTTGAGAGACATTCCTGTGTTTAATATTACTGTTCCATCTAAAACCTACGAGTATATGGCTAGTAGTCGTCCGATTATCATGGCTGTTAAAGGTGATGCCAAGAAACTTGTAGAAAATGCACGATGTGGTTTATATGTTGAACCAGAAAATCCTGATTTGCTTGCTAAGGCAATATTAACACTCTATGATGATAAGCGACTAGGTATAGAATATGGCAAGAATGGGAGAGTTGATGCTGTTGAGAATTATTCAAAAGACATTGTGACTAGCTACTATATGCAAATGTTAAGTAATATTTTATCTATACCTAAGAACTAAGTCTTAGAGCTTCGGCAAAAATTGTAGAAACCCAGTAATCACAGGGATTCTGAGGGACGTTCTTTGGAATTCACCTACACTTCATCCGAAAATGGGGAGCTGCACCTGATGCTCCAATAAGGACTGATAAATGCCCGTCAATACTGGGGAAATAAGCTAAAAACACGATAGACAATAACTCGGGTTTCTGCTACACCAACGGCAACAATTAAAACCTGACAGCTTTTACTCGACTTTGTCCATTTTAATGGGATCTTGATCAAAAGCCAAATACTATTCACAATTGCAGGAATGAAAGGCTTTTACGGCACTATATTACAGAACAATATGTAGATGAAAATCAGAATTAGAGCAAGTCTAGGTGGAAAACCAGACTTTACCAATTTTTCAATGGGCAATATTTTCATAAGTGCTATGTCATGCTTGTCACGACATAAAAATGGTAAACATAGAATTTACAAGGATTTAGGCTGTGTCAAAAATAAGACTTAACTTTGATTATTCATCTGGGCGCTGTTTTATCAAGTAGCTTCTTCTCAAAAAATGGACAAAGTCGAGTTTTAATACTCAACCCATAAACTATAACGCTGACATTCTATAAAACTTTTTCAGGTAGGTCAACAAAAAATTGACTTGCCTTTTGTGACAAATATCCCCTCCTTGTTCGGTCACTTCCTTCGATATATCCTGAAAGTGGATAAGCCCTTTTGAGCATTTGCTGACAGCCAGTAGGATTTAACGCCCGAACGCGTCAAGAAAGTGGCTCTTTTTGACACATCAACTTAAGAACAATTAAGCTGCTTTTTCTTTCCGCTCGCACCAGTAGTCCTTCCAGTCACCATTAAGCCAGAGAGTTCGCAAGGCACATATGTTATCGGCACCCATCCTACTCCAGTGCATTCCCTGGGATTTCTTCTGACGTTTGGCTACAACAAGGTCAACTGCCTTCTCAACCAGAGATGAAGCCACAAGATACCCCTTCTGAGACATGTCCTGATAATCGACAATGCCCTCCCAATTGCTCTTTATGTAGAATATAAGCTCCCGTAAACCTTCAGGCTGGTCCAATACCCCACGCTTAACATCTGGAAGCATCTTGATATATAACTCCCTCAGAGCCTGCAAGGCTTCATGTTTCATGCCTCTCCAAAGATAACTGTTGTCGTTCCGCCGACTAACGGAAGAACAGATTAATGTACTGAAATTATCGTTTCTCCTGGTCTCGTCATTGGGCAAAGTCAATTTCAATGCTGAATATAATCTTTCTCTCAGATGATACCAGTCAAGGATATATACAGTGCCGGGGAA
>CAZKGS010000119.1:0-7270 GCA_964552105.1 uncultured Syntrophaceae bacterium | reverse complement strand
GATAAACTTGCCAAGACCCCCGAATTAAAGATTTGTGCGGTTAAGGTAGAACCTGCCTAATGCGGCAAGGACTGAGCAACGAGCAATGAGGACTGGGGACTGAGGACTAAATGCTAAAGGCCAGGAGAGGATCATCCCCCTAATTCCTAATTTCCTAATCCTTTAGCCTTTGCCTTGTCTACTTGAGCTGATGCCAAGATCTACGCAAAAAACGCAGTTGTTTGGAATAAAGACACTAAAGCAACACAACCGCAACCAGAAGTCAGAATAAAAAACTATTTTGTTTCCATTCTGGTTCCTGACTTCTGAGTAGTTACTCCCTTGCAAGCATTTCCATGGAATCAAATTCTTCGAATAGAAATTCTTTTTTTCGAAGCAGTCTTCCTTAATATTCTAAAATTTACAGGTACGTTTCATTGTGCTTGAAAATTAGAGAAAAATGATATATGTTCCCACCGATTTCAGATCTTTAGCAGCGTTCCTGACCTTGGCTATTTTATACCTTTAAAGTTATTCTATAAATTAAGGAGTACAAAATGGATAAAAAATTTCTAATTACGATTGACGGGAAAGAAGTCGAAGCATCTTCAGGACAAACTATTCTGGAAGTGGCAAAAGAAAACGGCATATATATCCCGACTCTTTGTCATTACGAGGGAACCACAAACCCGGGTGCATGCCGCGTCTGCGTTGTTGAGGTTGAAAATGCGAGGACCCTTGTGGCTTCATGCTGTATGCCGGTTAGCCCCGGTATGGTTATTAATACCGGCACTGACAGGGTAAAGGAAGCCCGAAAATTAGTGGTTGAATTGTTATGGGCTTCGGGCGATCACAATTGTCTCACGTGCGAGAAAAATGGAAATTGCGAACTCCAGGATCTGGTCTATCAAATGGAAATTGAGGAACCCCGGTTTAAAATTGAACCTCCCGGGTATGAAATCGAGCAGACCAATTCAATGATTCAGAGAGATCTCAACAAATGTATTCTCTGTGGTCGATGTGTACGGGTTTGTAATGAAATCCAGGTTAATGAAGTTCTTGATTTTTCCATGCGCGGATCATATTCAAAGGTAGGTCCCGCTTTCGACGCGGATTACATTGATTCTGAATGTGTATTCTGCGGGGAATGCGTCGATGCCTGTCCTGTCGGAGCTATAACATTCAAGCAGGCAAGATTCGCAGGACGTCCATGGGAACTTGAAAAAGTACGGACAACCTGTACTTATTGTGGAGTAGGCTGTCAACTGGATCTTAACATATACAATGGAAAAATCGTCAAGGTAACAGGCAACCGGGAGTATGGAAACCCGAATCAGGGAAGTCTTTGTGTCAAAGGCAGATTCGGAATGGATTTTGTTGACAATCCGGATCGCCTGAAAACTCCCTTGATCCGTAAAGACGGTGAATTAAAAGAGTCAACCTGGGATGAAGCTTACGATTTGATAGCGGAAAAATTTACCGCTACTAAAGAAAAACATGGGGCAGACAGCATTGCAGGATTTTCCTCTGCGCGCTGTACCAATGAAGAAAATTACCTGTTTCAGAAATTCATGAGAGCGGTGATCGGCACAAACAATGTTGATCACTGCGCCCGTCTCTGACACTCCGTTACGGTGGCCGGTCTGGCCGCCGCATTCGGAAGTGGTGCAATGACAAATTCCATTGATGAAATAGAATTTACCGATGCCATCCTTGCCATAGGGACAAATACAACGGAAAATCACCCTGTGATAGGGGCAAGAGTTAAAAGGGCAGTCCGTCAACAAGGCGCAAAGCTGATTGTAATCGATCCGCGAGAAATCGGCCTCGTCAGATACGCGAATATATGGCTCCGTCCAAAACCGGGAACTAACGTAGTGGTCTTAAACGGTTTGATGAATGTCATCATCAATGAAGATCTTTACGCGAAAGAGTATGTAAAAACGCGTACCGAAGGTTTTGAAGCCATGAAGGACACCGTGGATAAATATACGCCTGAATATGTGGAAGAAATTACCGGAATTCCCGCTGAAAAGCTCAAAACTGCGGCGCGTATGTACGCAGAGGCAAATAGTGCGTCTATCCTTTACGCAATGGGCATTACACAGCATTCACATGGAACAGACAACGTAAAATCATGCGCCAACCTGGCCATGCTCTGCGGCAATGTTGGTATCGAAGGAGGAGGGGTCAATCCACTGAGAGGACAGAATAATGTCCAGGGCGCCTGTGACATGGGTGCGCTTCCCAATGTATTCCCGGCCTACCAGCAGGTGGCAAACGATGAAGCCAGGGCCAGGTTTGAAAAGGCTTGGAGTGTTTCCCTCCCGGGGATACCTGGATTAACTCTAACTGAAGTTCCAGATGCTGTCATGAATGGAAAGGTAAAGGCACTTTATGTTATGGGTGAAAATCCGATGTTGAGCGATCCGGATTTATCACACCTTGAAAAAGCCATGGAAAAACTCGAATTCATTGTGACACAGGATATTTTTCTTAATGAAACAGCAGAATTTGCAGATGTCGTATTGCCATCAGCCTGTTTCGCTGAGAAAGATGGCACCTTTAGCAATACGGAGAGAAGGGTCCAGCGAATAAGAAAGGCCGTTGATGCCCCTGGTAACGCAAAACCGGACTGGCAGATAATATCCGAGCTGGCAACAAAGATGGGGTATACGATGAATTATTCTTCTGCTGAAGAAGTTATGAACGAAATCAACGAACTGACTCCAAGTTATGCCGGCATTACCTATGAGCGCATTGAAAAGGAAGGACTGCAGTGGCCATGCCCAAACACTGAACATCCCGGGACAAAATATCTGCACAAAGACAAATTTACACGGGGGCTGGGATTGTTTTCACCAATTGATTACAGACCTTCAGAAGAATTACCGGATGAGGAGTATCCATATTATCTCTCAACGGGTCGGATCCTTTACCAGTTCCATACCGGCACTATGAGTAGAAGGACCAAGGGCCTGGTTGAAAGGGCCCCTGAAAGCCTGGTAGAGATTAATCCACAGGATGCCGAAAGACTGGGCATTAAAGAAGGTGCTTTTGTCAAAGTAACATCCAGGCGTGGGAGCGTTCAGGCAAAGGCAAAAGTAACCGAACGTTCACCTGAAGGTACGATCTTTATGACTTTTCATTTCAGAGAAGCTGCCGTTAATCTGCTTACCAGCCCCGCGCTTGATCCCATCGGGAAAATTCCCGAATATAAGGTCTGCGCGGTGAAGGTTGAAGCAGCTTAGGAAATAAAATTTAACATTTTTTGGAGGTAAAATATGCCAAGATGGAAGTACAAAACAAATATTCTTGATCTGGATACTGTCGTTCCCCCGGAATTTATTGAATGCGATGAAAAAGGATCTTGTGAGATCAAGGGTCTGCCGGGCGGATTAGAAAATTTTAAGGGTATCCTTGACCAGGAAGGTGAAAGCGAGTGGGAATTGATCCAATGCCACAATCATGGCGGTAAGTTACTCTGCATATGGAAAAAGGAAGTAAAGGAAGTATTTGTCAGCTAAAGAAAAACATACCCGACAGCTAAACTAAACGGAAAGTTTCAAGGGTGTGACCAACTTTCTATTACCGAATGGATTTTTTAAGGATAGCCGCTCCATCGGAATAAAAATGATTGTTGATTTTCAAGCCCAAACAGCAGGGTTCGACATACATGAATTTTCATGAAGTTTCTGTCCACCACAAGAATCCTATGAGTAAACGTGGAGGAGTAGTTCTGTTTTTTGAACTTTAATTATTTTTTCAAAATATACATCAGGAGGATTAGTTATGTCTTTTAATGCACCAGCGAAAATGGTGGGTCTTGTTGGAAACGCCGGAGTCTACAAATCAAAGCTTTCAGTATTTCAACTGCTTATTCGAGGCTTTATGGCAGGCGCTTACATTGCAATCGGAGGAGCGTTATGTACTGTATGTGTCACAGGTGTATCAGCACATCTGGGTCCCGGAATTGCGAAACTCATTGGTGGAGCTGTGTTCCCTGTTGGCTTGATTGCAATTGTTTTAACGGGAATGGAGCTTTTTACCGGTGACTGTATGATCGTACCCATGGCCGCAATGATGAAACGGGCGACCTGGGGCGATGTGCTCAGAAACTGGGGCTGGGTCTATATAGGAAATATCGTAGGATCATTCTTCTACGCCTACCTTATGGCTGTCGGTCCTTTTGTAACCGGTCAGGCTGACGGCACAATGGCTGTCAATGCTTTCGGTTTAACAGCGGTAGGTATCGCAACGGGAAAAATTCTGACATACAAGGCCGTCGGAGCGGCCGGCATATGGTCATGCTTCATGAAGGCCATCGGCTGTAATTTCCTGGTCAATATTGCCATTCTTCTTGCTATCACTGCAGACGACGTGATCGGCAAGTTCTTCGGAGTCTGGTTCCCCATCATGGCATTCGTTTCCTCCGGCTTCGAGCATTGCGTGGCCAACATGTATTTTCTGCCCGCCGGGAAATTCCTGTGCGACTGGTATCCGGCAGTTATCGCAAAGAAGGGAGGCCTTCTGGCAGCCAACAATGGACTTGCCTGGAGCGATGTGTGGTTCTGGAATATCTTCCCTGTTACGATCGGAAATATTTTTGGCGGATTTCTCTTCATAGGGGTTGTTTACTTCCTGATGTTCAGAAATGAAGTGCCTCAAGAATAGGAATAGCATAAATTGTCAGTATTTGCCTGGGCAACATTTGTTATATGTACCGTAGCAGTGGTTTTTCACTACATGACAGTGGGGAACACATCTTTCCTGCTCTATGCAATACCTGGTCTGATCCTGTTGTTGGCCATTCCTTTTACGTTGAGCTGGATGAGCAGGAAGAGTTTTTTACAGGCAAGTGAAGAATACGGCCCACAAGCCCGACTATACAAGATAGGTAAGATTAACCTGGGAATGACAGGAAATGCTGTAAGGATGTCGGGCACGGTACGGGAGATAAGTTTCAAGTGGTTGAACAGGCCCCACTTTCAAATTGAAGATGAAACGGCGAAAATCAGGGTGATCATGTTTACTTCACCCATGGAAGAAATAAAGGTAGATGATAAGGTTGAAGTACTTGGCATGGTAATGAAAAATTTGTTCGCCCGCAAAACCCCGGCCGTATCTGCCGTAAGTATAAAAAAGATTGATTAGGAGGATATTATGGATGCACGAGAAGTAAGATTTGCTATTGGATTTATTTTATTGGGATTAACACCCATTCTTGCAACAGCAGGCGGCGCAGGACTGGGAATAATGATTTTTTCAGCTGGATTGCTGATTTCAATATCAACAGCCTTTGCCTAACATTAATCTAAGCCCGGTGGGATAATAAATTTTCCTCGATAAAGATAAAAGAGGGGTTGGAACAAAGTTTGCGCGTCATTCCAACCCCTTTTTCTTTTCTGCCCGGCGAACTATCTATTTACTTTGTATTCGGTTGTAACCTTATAACCGGATTCCTTGAAAACCCTACAGAGATCTGCAACGTCATCCGTATTTACCCTGATCACAGTTGTACGTATATCGCTCTTTTCACTGCTTATGGCAGAGACAATTGACATGATTGTAAGCCCCATACTATTTATGATACTGGATATTTTCTCAATTTCTCCCATATCGCTCGAGAGGGCTAACTCTATACGGGAACTGGGTGTGTCCATTCCCATGAACTCAAGGAGCACATCCAGCATATCACATGTTGTAATAATGCCGACGAGTTCACCATTTACCACGACGGGCAAACTGTTAACGTGTTTTTCATTAATCAGCTTTGCTGCCGTTTCTATGGTTGTTCCCGGTGAAACAGTGTGAAGTTTCTTAGTCATAACTTCCCGAGCCTTCATCTCGGAAAGAAGATAGTTAAGTTCATGAACCGAGAGGGTACTCGCCGGAGAAGCCGAGTTTTCACGAATGTCTCTATCTGTAATGATACCGACCAGTTTTTTCCCTTCCACCACCGGAACCTGATCGACATCATACTGCTTCAAAATATTCTTGACTTTCAATATACTTGTGTCAGGCGTTACGGTTACCAAGTTCCTTGCCATCCTTCTTCCTACAAACATGGTGTCCCTCCGGATTCACATTCTTTTTATTATGAAAGCTGCCCTGCCATTTTTCTCGTTCTCTTTTTCAGTTTGCCTATCTTTTTTCTAATCTGTCTCGCTACAATCTTATCACCTTTTTCTCGAATATCAGCCATTTCCTGCTTCAATAACTTTATCTTTTTTTTCACATCAATTATATTTGCAACCGATTCTTTTCTTACAGTTTTTAACGGGATGCCTTTCGCGGCTTTTATGGCATCAATCAACTCTTCCTTCTTCATGGCACTTACGCCGTGAATCCCCTCGATGGCACGCGCCATTTCCTTCAGTTCTTTGACCGTATGTTTTTCCAGAGGTTTTTCTTCTGTCATAATATTTTCCCTCCCCCATTAATTTTACAAGCGATTCAAGCGAAAAAACAGCCACCCCATTTAGAATCTATAGCATAACGACTTTGATAAAATCAAACTGATTTATGAGCGAACCGTGCTTGCCATATAATAAGATACCATTTCGATGTGTCCTTGACAGATATATGCATTTTCCATATATTCATCGAACCTAAACTCTCAGAATCGAAAGAAAATATATGAACAGTCACAAAACAGCCACATTGTCCGATATTCAAGGGCTATACAAAAAAATCCATTCTCATCTGAAGAACGTCATGACAGCGGACAGGTATGTCATCATCAGGAAACTTAATATCATAAAGAAGATGATCAAGAGCGGTTCGGATAATGAAAAAATTTTCATGAGACTTCACAATCTTGAGAAAAAATTAAATCAATCCATCAAAAACAGATTGCACCGCAAAGCCCGTGTACCCAAAACAATCTACCCGGAACTGCTTCCTATTCTCACGAAAAAAGACGAAATTGCAGAGTCTATAAAAAGGCACCAGGTTGTTGTCATCACGGGAGAAACAGGCTCCGGAAAGACGACCCAGATCCCAAAGATGTGCATTGAAGCCGGTCGGGGCATAGATGGAATGATCGGCTGCACACAGCCTCGAAGGATCGCCACAACTACTGTATCCCGGAGGATAGCAGAGGAAATAGGAGAAGAATTGGGTAAATCGGTAGGATACAAGATCCGCTTCGATGACAGGAGCAATCGCGGAAATTACATCAAGCTGATGACCGACGGTGTTCTCCTTATGGAAACCCAGACAGATCCTTATCTCAATGAATATGACACCCTGATCATTGATGAAGCCCATGAAAGAAGCATGAACATAG
>CAZKGS010000118.1:6302-7377 GCA_964552105.1 uncultured Syntrophaceae bacterium | reverse complement strand
CTAATTTGATTGCAAAGTTTACATAACATATCTTATCAGACGTTTAATGTGTAAGGTTAAAGGGCCCCCCGTCCATGCCACCCGCATTTGTAGGGGCCGATGCCCTCATCGGCCCGTCCGGGGAACGGGCTCTACAGGGGAAAGCAATATTCATAGGATGAAAATGAATTTACAGGCCTTCTTCTGAAAGATTTTTGATAAGATCTTTTTGCTTTTTTGTGAGTGTTTTGGGAACTGATACGGATATTTTTATATACTCGTCCCCCTTTCCGGTACCGCGGAAGTGAGGCATTCCGTAACCTTTCATCCGTATTTTTGTATTGTTTTGAGTCCCTGCGGGAATTTTTACTCTCTTTGTTTCTCCGCCAAGTATAGGCACATCTATAGATTTACCGAGTGCGGCTTCTGAAAAAGTAATCGTTTTTTGAACGTAAATATCATCTCCTTCTCTCGTAAATACTGAATGAGGCATGACATTTATCTTTATGTAGAGATCACCAGGAGAACCTCCATTAATGCTTTCCTGGCCTTTCCCGGGTATTCTAAGTTTTTTCCCGGAACTGATACCCGCCGGTACTTTAAATCGGATTTCGTCAACTTCACCACCCTTACTTATGGATAGAGATTTATCGACTCCGGAAAAAGATTCTTCAAGTAATACATCAAGAACATATTCCAAATTACTTCCTTTGCGGCGTATTTGCTGACCGGATTGAGCTCTTCCGAAAAGTTCAGAAAAGGGATCGCTGTCTCTACTTGTAAAGGAGCGCTTACGACCGCCACGGCCAAAAAATGTGGTGAAATCCCCTTCTGAACCTCCAACGCCCATATCTCTGAAAATCTTACTGAAATCAAATTCTCTGAATATATCTTCCTGGGAAAATTTCTGGCTGAATGCATCAGAACCGAAATGGTCATACTGTTTTCGCTTTTCGGAATCGTTTAAGACAGCATAGGCCTCGCTGATTTTTTTAAATTGTTCTTCGGCTTGTTTATTGTCAGGATTTTTGTCGGGATGATATTTTAAGGCAAGCTTTCTGTATGCCTTTTTTATATCATCCGGGGATGATTTCTT
>CAZKGS010000118.1:0-6202 GCA_964552105.1 uncultured Syntrophaceae bacterium | reverse complement strand
TGGCATGAATTTCTGTCGTCAAAATAGTAGGATACATTACATTTATTTTTCAGGTCCTGAATAAAATCGTTTTTAGCCCTTCTGTTATACTTATGAGCACTGCTGACAGCGCTATAGATGTTGCCGGTATACCAGCCGAGTTCAAAAAAAGTAACGACGCCACCGGCAACATAATTGTCATCTTCGAAAAGCTCAATGGCAGCCCATATAAAGGCGCCATTGAGGAGAAAGGCAACAAGAGCATCCCGTGGTCGTTCTGTATATAAATGTCCGGAGCCTGGTATTATGGCGGCAAAAGTTCCTGCCAGGGCCGGTGATTTCTGGGGAATATTATCGATATTTTCAAGTCCTGATGAAAAAATCCATGCCGATGGATAGAGGGTGCTTTCGTCTGATATTTTTGAAAAATATTCCCTTGCCCTACCCCATTCCTCCAGATCTACATAAATTAATGCGATCTGATAATACGCCTTATTCCTGAATTCTTGAGAATATGATTTTGCAATGCTTTCGAAGGAAGATAAAGCATCATCATATTTTTTTATTTTTTTTTCCGCCATTCCCTTGAGGTACAGGGCGTCATTTCGCATCGGACTATGGGGGAATTTTGAGATAAACTGCTCCAGCGAATCGATGGCTTCCGCCCACCTGTTCGCCTTGAAATAGCTCTCGCAGATCCTGAAGTACGCTTTTTCAGACATCTCACTGTCCGGGAAAAGAAAAATAAACCTCTTGTATTCCGTTATCGCCCTGTAAAAGTCGTTTTCTTCAAATAGTTTTTCCGCAAATTCAAATTGTTTTTTACAATCAACTGTACACTCTGCCCTGGCCTGATGAGGAAATGAGACTGAAATAAATAGAACACAGAGAAAAAGAAGAACAGCAAGGCGCTTATGAATTTGACTCACGCATTCCTCCCTGAATTGAAGGCGTTAAGATTTTGTTTAAATATTTTTTCCGGAAAGGACTTGCGTAGAACATTTTCCCATAAGTCTGTCCCTATATCCAGATATAAAGATAATACTCCCAGAATTGCCGTATTCACGGTTCTTATGTTTCCCGCTTTGGAGGCCATTTCTGATGCATTTACAGCCTTGATATCATTGAAGTAAGTCTTAACTGAATCGACTACATTTTCAGGATATTCCGCTTCACCCAAATTTACTGAAGGGGGATATATTTCTTCATCATTTATAATCACTTTTCCTTCCGGTTTCAAAAAATCCAGGTATCGAAGGGTTTCCAGCTTTTCAAAAGAAACCAGTATATCCACATCCCCTTTTTTAGCGATTGGTGAATATACCTTTTTGCCGTATCTTACATGACTCGTAACAGAACCACCACGCTGGGCCATGCCATGCACTTCACTTTTCCTGGCGTCATATCCGGCTTCGATCATAACGAGAGACAAAATATCGCTTGCACGAAGGATTCCCTGCCCTCCGACACCGGCAAGCAAAATGCTGTGAGTTGAATTATTCATCTTCCTGCACCTCCTCAATTGCTTCAAAATTGCACACTTGATCACACAGGGAGCATCCATTACAGAGGGAGGCATCAATGATGGCTATTCCTTCCTGTTTTTTTGTTTTCTTTTCAATATTCATCTCCAGGTCCTCAAGCTTCTTCCATGAAATTGCCGGACATCCTAAACGAAGACACACTTTACAGCCGGTACACTTGTCATAATCTATTCTTAGGGGAATTATCTTTTCAGCCCGTTTACTTTGCAGGAGCGCACAGGGACCTTTTGATATAACAAGAGAGGGGCCGTCTTTAGCCAGTTCTTCCTTCATAACAGCCCTTGTTTCATCCAGATTAAAAGGATCTATCACCCTGACACTTTCAATGCCCAGCGCTGAAGCAAGGGCAGGAAAATCGAGTTCTTTCGTCTTTTTCCCCTGGAGTGTAACCCCTGTAGCAGGATTGTCCTGCATCCCTGTCATGGCAGTTGTCCGATTATCACCGATAACAATTACGACATTACTTTGATTATAGGCCGCATTCAAAAGAGGTGTAATTCCCGAATGGATAAAAGTAGAATCGCCGATGACGCCTATGACTTTTCCCTTTCCCTTGTCTTTCAAGGCGTGACTCATTCCATGAGCCATGCCGATACTGGCGCCCATGCAGATACAGGAATCCATTCCTTCAAGTGGTTTCATAAAAGAAAGAGTATAGCACCCTATGTCTCCCGATATGAATGCACCCAGTTTTCCCAGCACATAGAAGAGTCCCCTGTGGGGACAACCGGGACATAGATTTGGGGGTCTGGGCGGGACGGAAACTGATAAATTGATTGAAGTATTCGGCGAGTTGCCGGTAATTGTGTTTTCCACCAGGCCAGGGTCAAATTCGCCTGTGTAGGGGAATATTTCTTTTCCTGTAACTTCTATTCCCATAGCCCTTATCTGTTCTTCAAAGAAAGGATCAAGTTCCTCAACTACGTAGATCTTTTTGACCTTTGAGGCAAATTCCCTGATCAGATTAATGGGCAAGGGGTGAACCATGCCAAGTTTAAGATAGGAATATTGCGGAAATGCGTCCTTCGCATAATTGTATGACATGCCTGAAGTTATGATCCCAACATCCGGGTTATTTAATTCGATCCTGTTTCCCGGGAATGTTTCTGCGAATTCCCTGAGTTTCCCCATCCTTTTTTCCACTTCCACCCTTCTGGTCCTTGCATTTGCCGGAACCATCACATATTTGCCACGATTATGCTGAATGGCAGTTTTATCCTCTCGCGGCACAGGATCTTCCAGATCAACAACAGATTTGGAATGGGAAACCCTGGTTGTTGATCTCAGAAAAACGGGGGTATCAAATTGCTCGCTGATCTGGAAAGCCAGCTTGATATATTCCTTTGCTTCCTGGCTGTCCGCGGGCTCAATCATGGGTATTTTTGCAAACCTTGCATAATTCCTGTTGTCCTGTTCATTTTGCGAACTATGCAGAGAAGGATCATCCGCAGTAATTATAACGAGCCCCCCATTTGTTCCCGTATAACTTACCGTAAAAAGAGGATCGGCCGCCACATTGACTCCAACATGTTTCATTACAACCATTGCCTTTGCACCGGCAATAGCAGCGCCGATTCCCACTTCAAGGGCCACTTTTTCATTAGGAGACCATTCAGCATATACGCCTTCGTATTTGGAAAACTCCTCAGTGATTTCGGTACTGGGCGTTCCCGGATACGCGGAGGCGAAAGTTACGCCATATTCATACGCGCCTCTTGCGATTGCTTCATTACCCGACATTAATTCTTTCATGTTTTTATCTTATCTTCCCTTCTCTCATTTATGAAATCATGTCAGAATGCCCCGTGCTGTGCACGTGAGCGGCCTGTTCGGGGAACAGGCCCTGCATGTTTTGGGTTGCTTTGCAGGGGCCGATGCCCTCATCGTCCCGTTATTTGCTTTTTACGAGAGTGTTAAATGCTGAAATCTTTCTTTTTATCAGCCTTTCCGTAAGCGGGTCGGTTGTCTGTTCCAGTGTCTTTTTATAATATTCTTCTGCTTTATCCGGTTTATTCATCTCTTCGTACACGCGCGCCATGCTCTGGTAATTCATGGCAAGATAAAACTTCCCGGTGCCTTGTGTGCTGGATTTGTTAAATGAATCCAAGGCCTTGGCATATTCTTTCTTCGCTTCATAGCAGTAACCCAAACTGTAATATGCAAGGGATGTCAATACAGTATCTTTTGATGATTTATTGAGGAACTGTTTGTATGAATCTATGGACTTGTCAATTTCGCCAAGATTAAAATATATATTCCCCAGATTATAACGGGCAAGCTGTGCAGTGTCACTTTGGGGATATTTTTTTATAAGTTCCTCGAAAGGATTGGCAGCATTCTTGTATTCTTTGCTGTCAGTGGTAATGTTCACTGTTTTATATGAGTCAAACGCCGATGAATAGATTTCCTGTGCCTTTTTTTCATAACTTAAACCATATAAGTACCATCCTCCTGACAGGATAAGGATTAAAAGAAATATCACCGAAAGAAGATAGATTTTCTTTCTGTTTTTGGAGGCATAATCTATAACGCTTCCTAAGAAGGTATGAATCCGATCCGGTTCTTTCAACTCCACTTTTGTTATCTTCCTTGCCATTTTTTCTCCTTTTACCTTTTACCTTGATCCTTTAACCTTGCTCCTTCGCCCCTTTTATCTTCTCAACTAACTTCCCGGGAGCCCTTACTATCTTGCCATCATTATTTATAAAAGCGTGCAAGGTGCATCCCTCTACGAGGATATTCTCTTTTTTTTCATCCCAGATAATGTAGTCAAATTTTATGCTGGCCCGTCTGAAGTAGGATATTTCTGTTTCAATGACAATAATTTCGTCGTATCTTGCCGGAGCAAGATAGTGACACGTTGATTTTGTGAGAGGGAGGTAATATCCTTCCGATTCGAGTTCTGCATAAACAACCCCCATCTTGCGCAACAGTTCCGTGCGCCCTATCTCGAACCACCTGAAATAATTGGCGTGATAAACGATACCCATGGCATCGGTATCAGCGTAAATAACCCTTATTTTAGTCTCGCTTTTTTTCAATAAATGTTTTCCAATCTATAATAAAGTGACCTATCAACTGATGGCCGGGGGAGATCATAATTCCCGATTCCCTCGCAGCCGCCTCTCCAAAGGATTTGCCGCCGTGGAGATTTTCATCATCACGAGATGAATATACAGCGAAAGGGCTCGGGTCCGAAATGTGAGTTTTAAGGCTGATTGGTGTCGGATGATCGCCCAATACCAATACCCTGAATTCCCCAAGTTTTTGTATTTCGTTTAATATGGTTCCGACTACCATTTTGTCAAAATCTTCCAGGGCCTTAATCTTTCCTTCGATATTTCCCTCGTGTCCCATTTCGTCAATGCTCTCGACATGAATAAAAACGAAATCATTTTCTTTCAGGAACTCTAATGCTTTTTCTGCCTTTCCCAGGTAATTCGTATCGATATAACCTGTAGCGCCTTCAACATTGATACTATCGAGGCCCGCATAAACACCGATACCATTTAAAAGGTCGACAGCAGATATCATCCCGCCTTTAATATGATATTTCTCTGTCATGGAATTCATGGCGGGCGCCCTTCCCTCTCCCCACAGCCATATCGAATTGGCCGGTTTTTTACCTGCCGACACTCGGGATCTATTGACGGGGTGATCTTTCAGGATCTCCCGGGAAAGGGACATAAGATTTCTTATCTCTTCCGAACCGCTTCCATGAGGCAAATAGTTTTGTATATCCTGTTCGACGATGTCGTGAGGAGGTGTTGAGTTGACCGAAACAGGGCCACCCTTCCACACCATGAGATGTCTGTAACTCACACCCGGATAAAATCTGATAGTTTCAGAACCAAGTTTCTCGTTAAGCTTATCAATGATTTCCCTTGCTTCTTCAGATGTTATGTGGTCGGCATTAAAGCTATTCATTATGGTATTATTGCCAAAATTAAGGGTTACCAGATTGCATCGGAAAGCTATATCATCGGGACCCAACCTTACCCTCATGCTCGCCGCTTCTAAAGGCGCCCGACCTGTAAAGTATTTTTCCGGATCATAGCCCAGAACCGACAGGTTTGCCACATCACTTCCGGGTGTAAATCCCGCCGGTATAGTGTCGACAAGGCCCAGTGTGCCCTCTGCCGCTATCCTGTCCATATTTGGTATATTCGCGTATTCGAGAGGCGTTTTCCCGCCTAATTTATCAACGGGATAATCACCCATCCCATCACCAAGCAAAATTACATATTTCATTTGAGCCTATCGTCCTCTATTCTGATCAGTATTGTTTTTCCTCCAACGACATCAAGTTCGTCAATTTTTTTCAATGCCATCTGAACATCTTTTTCTCTCGCTTCATGAGTCGTCATGACAACCGATACGGCACCGGCACCATCCACTTGTCTACCTTTCTGAATAACAGATGCAATACTGATGTTACAACTGCCAAGAATTCCTGATATTTTGGAAAGGACACCGGGGCGGTCTAAAGCAGAAAACCTGAAATAGTAGTTCGTTGCAATATCATCCATGGGTATCAATTTGATATCGTCGATATACTCTTTTTTGAATGAACGTAAAGGAACCCTTCGCCATACACCTTTTAGCATATCTCTCGCTATATCGACGAGGTCACTCACAACAGCGCTTGCCGTCGGCATCATACCGGCCCCCTGCCCGTA
>CAZKGS010000117.1:0-7419 GCA_964552105.1 uncultured Syntrophaceae bacterium | reverse complement strand
CTGTCAAAGAATATCATCATTCTCCTGTCAAATTCAAAGGCCATATAAATATCGAGAGGTTTTTTCGATATGCCGTGTGAAAGGGCAAACTCCCAGATGTATTTCCGTTTCAGACTCAGGGCACTTAAGAGTTCATGCAATTTAAAACCCTCGTTCCTTTTTTCTTTCCCGAATTCTATGAAATAACTCCTTATATCTATACTCCTTATATTTTTATACATATAATATTCTGTGGCCCATTTACTAAACTGTAACAAAACACTATGGGCCCTTTCCAAAAGCTTCCCTTTATCAAAAGATTGATATGTAGGAGTCGATCGGTTTGTTGTAATATCCTTTAGCCAGTTTTTTGTAATTATTGCTGCATTGTCCTGGATCACTTCAACAAGGCTGTCAGAAAGAAGATTTTTCTTTTTCTTGCGAGATCGGTTCCCATCCACGGCAACGGCAAAGGAATCTACAATGGCCCAGTAATCTGATTTGCTTTCGATATATGCATTAACTGCCTTCGTGTTTGAACCGAAGGCAAGTCGGGGAACACTTTCGACAGGGTAATATTTTACCGCAACCGTATCACTGCCCGGTGAAAGTACGCCCCCGGCCTGGACCACCTCAAATGTCAAAAAAATGAGATCCCCATAAAAATAATTGCTGCAGGAATCCACATCCACCAGACTTGTGATTTTTCCTTTTACTCCCGTTTCCTCTTCGAGTTCTCTTATGGCTGCCTCTTCGATACTTTCATCTATTTCCGCAAAACCCGAAGGAAGGCACCATTTTCCTTTATAGGGTTTGTTCCTCCTTCTCACGAGAAGAATCTTTCGTTCTTCAACAAGTATCGTTGAAACAACCGGGAGGGGGTTATTATAAAAAAATAAGTCGCAGATTTCACAATAGTCTCGAAGAATGCCCTCTTCATATTTTTGTGAAATCCTGTTTCCGCAATATGGGCAGAATATTCTCTTTCTCTGTTTCACTGCGCGCCTTTTCCAAATAACGGGTTCGAGCAAACAAAAATCGTATCGTCCTTTGAAATTGTAAAGTTACTCCGGCTCTCGGTAAATGTTTTCTGGAGGTGAACCTCAAGAAGATCAAATATCGCCTCCACTTCATCTGTTACACGGGAAATAAGAAAGGGCCATTTAAATCTGAAATATTCCATAAGGAAATATATGTCCCCCGGTTCAAAGACAAGCGTATTTGAATAGTTTGTTACCTGTACATCCTGAAACCAGGGAGACAGGATTTCATGACCGTTTTCAGAGGAAAAACCGCTGATGAAAATTTCAATGGGAAGTTTTTCATCCTCTTTCAACATTTCGTTATACGCAAGGACATATCTGGCAAAGCTGGCAAGCTCATTCATGTTTTCCCTGTTGTGAACTGTCGCAATAAGCAAGCCGTCGCTCTTCAATACCCTCGATATATCCGGTACAATTTCAGGAAAGAAGTACAGCGAATAACTGCATATGACAAGATCAACCGATCTATCTTTGAAATCCTTTACAACATTTGCCCCCGAAGAAGTGAAGTCGCCTTTGATGCCCGCTCTTTCACAGGCTTTAAGAAACAGGGGTCCATAGTCCCTGATAATGTCCGCACCGGTTACCACTGCATCGGGATGGACTTTTCCCTTCAACGCCTCTGTAAAAAAACCAAAACCACAACCAAGTTCAATAATATTCTTGCACCATTTGACGTTAAGTCCGTCCAGTGCGACTTTTCTTATATCGTTTCGGTTTGTTGAATGTCTCTTTATAATATCTGCGGTGACTCTATGAGCGTCAACATCAACAAAGACTTCTACAACCCTTGATTTATTATTGTCATCTCTCATAAGTTATTATTATCTTTAAAGGGAAAACAAAGTCAATCCATTTCCTTCATAGATGCTATCGGTGTATACTGCCCAAACAAAACTTGTTTGAGTTTTTATAGGCCTGTGGTAGTGTAAAATTAAGATTCAAGATTGATCAAAGACTTTTCTGAGGTGAAACCATGGTTTCCAAAGGCAAAGCAAGAGTAGAAACATATCTCAGACAAACCGTTCTTAATGACGTGGTGGAGCTTGAAAAACGGGTGTGGAGAAAAGATGGGTACCGGGAAGTGAATTCTCCAGGGCTCTATTTTGATCTTGCATACCTGACGAATGGTCTGGTTTTAACCGCCTTTGATGAGGGGGTATTCTCAAAGGAAGAAAAAGAAGAAATGGCCAAAAATGATCCCTGGTATGGGGAAGATCATCCTATAGGCTTCCTGGCCTGCTTCGCAGATTTCGACGAAAGAGGTTCCTTCTGGTACGCAGCCAGGATGGGTATTGACCATCTCTACAGGGATAAAAATATCGGTGAAATCATCCTCGATACTATCTACAAAACTGCCAGGGAAAGAAATATTCCCCGTCTTCGCTGGACATATGACCCGCTTGTGTCAAAAAATGCTTACCTTTATTTACACAAGATGGGCGTGCAGATTCAGGAAATCGGTTTTAATTATTACAGTGCAGTATTTACAAACGACGAGTTGAACAGAAAAATATCAACTGACAGATTCGTAGTGGATTGGTATGTCAGCTCGGAACGTGTTCGGGACAGAATGGAACGACACATCTACCCTACCCATGACCTTTCCATTATAACACCTGAAAACACGTTAAATGAAATTTTAATTGATGAAGAGGGCCTGGAACAACATGGCGAAAAAATGATTTTCGATGCTGATCAAACACCACTCTTCGTTGAGATACCCTATTCACAGGATAAATTGATAAAGGTCGATCGTAAAAAGGCCCAAGAACTCAGAGATCAATGCAGGGCTCTTTTTATGCACTACCTCGCCGCAGGTTATATAATCAAAGAATTTATTATAAAAAAGGAGCCCTCCGGACGCATCAGGCCCTTCTACCGGTTGGATCTCGACCCTCGTTACAGTGATCTCAAGAACTCAAAGGAGAAAGGCTAAAGAGATCAAAGCTCAAATTACCGGATTAGTCCCTTAGTTGTAAAATTCTTGCAAAACTTAAATTCGAATATCGAATTTCGAATTTATTTTCCGCCAATATCTGCGTAAAAAACGTAGATGTTGCGGACAAAGAACCTAAAAGACTCTAACCGGTAAAAGAGCGTGGAATCTAACTAATAATCCCTTCCAGCTTCTTCAAGGCTTCTTCTATTTTGTCGGGATTTGGTCCCCCGGCCTGGGCCATCTCGGCACGGCCGCCACCTGTTCCGCCCACAATCGGTGCGATTTCCTTGACTATTTTACCGGCATCATATTTATCTGTAAGATCCTTTGTAACCATACACAAGAGCATTGCCTTGTTTCCAACCTTGCTGCCAAGGAGAATGACACCTGACTTTATCTTATCTCTGAGTTTATCACCAAAATCCCTCAGAGTTTTGACATCCGGGGCATCGACCATGGTAGCAAGCATTCGAACCCCATTTACCTCCTTTGCCTTACTGATCAGATCAGATGAATCTCTGGATGCCAGCTTCCCCTTAAGGGCCTCTATCTCTTTTTCCATATCTTTCTGGTGCGTGAGGAGCTTCTCCACCCTTTCCGACAGTTCCATCGGGTTGGCCCTTAAAAGGGATGCCGTCTTCCTCAACTCCTTTTCCACACTACTCAAATATTTGACCGCTGACATTCCTGTTACGGCTTCAATTCTTCTAACACCGGCGGCGACTGCCGATTCACCAATAACCTTTAACAAGCCAATATCTCCGGTTCTCGTCACATGGGTACCGCCGCACAGCTCCATACTGAAATCACCCATCTTGACAAGTCTTACATCATCACCATATTTTTCATCGAAAACTGCTGTTGCACCCGTTTTTATTGCCTCTTCCTTGGGAAGGACAGTCGTAGTAACAGGAAAATTTTGCCTGATGTATTCATTGGCAATCTTCTCCACTTTATCCATCTCGTCATCTTCAATTTTGGAAAAATGGGTAAAATCGAACCGAAGCCTCTCCGGATTGACAAGGGAACCTGATTGTTTAATATGATCACCCAGAACCTCTTTCAATGCCGCCTGCAGGACATGGGTGCCGGAATGATGGGCCTCTGTGGCACTTCTTGCTGTTTTATCCACTTTAAGCGCTACCGTATCACCAACCTTGAGTTGACCCTTTTTAAGTTTTCCAATATGGGTAAATAAATCATCAAGGGGCTTCTGAGTATCCCATACATCGAAGACTGAGGATTCCGATTCAATAACTCCCACATCTCCGATCTGCCCCCCTACCTCACCATAGAAAGGTGTCTGTTCAACAAATATCTCACCGTTTTCACCTTCTGAAAGCGTATCTACCTCTTCATCATTTTTCAGAATCGCTGTAATCCTTGATATGACCTCTGTAACACCTTCATAACCAACAAAATCATTAGATATCCTTTTTGATGAAAGTTTTCTATAAACGTCCGAAACCTCTTCTTCGCCGCTCCCCTTCCATGACTCTCTTGCCTTTTCACGCTGAGCCTCCATGGCCTTTTCAAAACCCTCCATGTCAACAGTCATATCCTGGATTCGAACAGCATCTGCCGTCAGATCCGTTGGGAACCCGAACGTATCATAAAGTTTGAAAACAACGTCACCGGGAACCACTTTTGCCCCTTTCTCTTTGAGGGTCTCTACTTCATCATTCAATATCTTCAAGCCGGCATCGAGTGTTTCCATAAAGCGTTGCTCTTCATTGACGACCACTTTTCTAACATAAGATTCCTTATCCAGAAGTTCGGAATAGGCATCCTTCATCTTTTCTATAACAACAGGAACGATGTCGTGTAAAAACGGTTTATCCATACCGAGAAGTTTACCATGGCGCGCAGCCCTTCTCAGTATCCTCCTGAGCACATATCCCCTTCCCTCATTGCTCGGAAGAACGCCATCACTGATCAGAAAAGTAACCGCCCTGCTGTGATCCGCAATGGCCCTTATGGAAATATCGTCATTTTCATTATCCTTGTATCTTTTGCCCGACGCCGCTTCGATACGCTCAATTATTTCTTTAAATAAGTCACAGTCATAGTTACTTTGAACGCCCTGCATCACCGCCGCGAGCCGTTCCAGGCCCATCCCCGTATCGATATTCGGCCTGGGAAGGGGTGTCAATGTTCCTGATGCGTCACGATCAAACTGGGTAAAGACGAGATTCCAGAGTTCCAGATGACGGTCGCATTCACATTCTACATTACACTCCGGTCTGCCGCAGCCAACTTCCTCACCCTGATCATAGAGGATCTCCGAACAGGGTCCACAGGGGCCTGTCTCGCCCATCATCCAGAAATTGTCTTTTTCACCCAGACGAACAATTCGCTCCGCCGGTATGCCCATCTTTTTATTCCATATCTCAAAGGCCTCATCGTCATCCTTATAAATGGTAATTATCAGCTTTTCTTCAGGAAGACCCATTACCTCCGTAAGAAATTCCCACCCCCATGCTATGGCTTCATCCTTGAAATAGTCGCCGAAGGAAAAATTGCCCAACATTTCAAAAAAGGTATGATGACGTGCGGTAAACCCCACATTTTCCAGGTCATTATGCTTTCCACCCGCCCGGACACATTTTTGTGAGGAAGCAGCCCGGGTGTATCCTCGATCCTCTGTTCCCAGGAACAGGTTTTTGAATTGAACCATACCGGAATTCGTAAAGAGAAGTGTAGGATCTTCCTTTGGCACAAGCCCTGAACTCGCTATGACGGCATGCCCTCTCTCCTCAAAGTATTTTAAAAATTTCTCTCTAATTTCATTCCCTGTCATCAAAATATTCCTCCTTTGTATTTCCTGGCACATCTCCTAACACATCAAAGATCAACCCCAGCGGAAAACTTCTCCCCATGAGGTTTCGTATTAATCGCCCTTTCTCTTTCGTAGAAATAAACCTCGCATCCGCTTCAGATGCAACGGCTTTGTCACATTTTTTCTCTACAAGTTTTTGGATAGCATCTCTTTCCCCGATTTCTTCCCTTGCATGGACAATAGACTGTTCAGCGAGCTCCCCGGAAATTCCTTTTTCCAGCAGGCTTATTTCAATTTTTCTATTTCCCCACAATCTGTTTACAGCGAGATTTCTTGCCCAATCTTTTGCAAAGGCTTCGTCATCCAGGTACTTGAGGTCTAAAAGCCTGTCAATAACATTATTTACTACGGTTTCTTCAAAACCCCTTTCCTTCAGTTTCAAACGCAACTCTTTTATACTTCTTGATCTGACTGAAAGGAGACGAAAGGCCTTTTGCTTTGCCTTTTCAAATAAGAGATCGTCTCCCATTATTCTTCCTCTTTTGTGATCTCCTTTTTCAGATTGAATCTTTCTCGAATTTCATCTTCTATTTGGGTCAAAAGGTCAGGATTTTCCTTCAGAAAGAGCCTCGTATTTTCTTTTCCCTGCCCCAGCCTTTCTCCTCCATATGAGTACCATGCACCGCTTTTCTCAATAATTCCACTATTGGAAGCAAGATCTATGAGATCATTTTCCCTTGAAATCCCTTCTCCGAAAATGATATCAAACTCCGCTTCCCTGAAGGGAGGAGCGACCTTGTTCTTTACAATTTTAACCCTGGTTCTGTTTCCTATAACATCCTGTCCATGTTTGATAGCCCCTATTTTTCTTATGTCCAGCCGCATGGAAGAATAGAATTTGAGGGCATTACCACCTGTTGTCGTTTCGGGATTACCGAAAAACACCCCTATCTTCATCCTGATCTGGTTGATAAAAATAACCGTTGTCTTCGACTTGCTGATACTCCCCGTAAGCTTTCGAAGTGCCTGAGACATCAGCCGTGCCTGAAGACCCATCTGGGCATCACCCATATCACCCTCAAGTTCCGATCTTGGAACGAGGGCGGCAACGGAATCTATAACAAGGACGTCCAGTGCCCCGCTTCTTACCAGGACTTCAGCAATCTCAAGAGCCTGTTCCCCCGTATCGGGTTGAGATATGAGCAGGGAATCAGTATCTACCCCGATCTTCGCCGCATAGTTGACGTCAAGAGCATGTTCCGCATCAACAAAGGCGGCAAGACCACTCTTCTTCTGTGCCTCTGCAACGATATGGAGGGCTAATGTCGTTTTACCACCCGACTCGGGACCGAATATTTCAATAACCCGTCCCCGAGGCACTCCACCAACACCGAGGGCTATATCGAGACTAAGCGCACCTGTCGATATGGCCGGAACATCCGGGACAGCGGCCCCCCCCC
This sequence comes from uncultured Syntrophaceae bacterium, assembly GCA_964552105.1. Classification (GTDB taxonomy): domain Bacteria; phylum Desulfobacterota; class Syntrophia; order Syntrophales; family UBA6807; genus CAZGAK01. The sequence continues at coordinate 216 of CAZKGS010000117.1, read as the reverse complement.
CCAATCTCATTATTGAACCTTTTCCAAATTGCCGTTCGATCTGGGTTATCGCCAGATCTACCGCTTTTTCTTTATCTACATCGGATGCCATAATGACCCTCCTTCTTTTTTTAGCATTTAGAATCCGTGAAATCCAACACGTACCTAATGCGGCAAAACCGTAAATCCGAAATTCGAATATCGAAATACGAAACAAATCCGAATATCAAATAACAA
>CAZKGS010000116.1:0-7491 GCA_964552105.1 uncultured Syntrophaceae bacterium | reverse complement strand
GTCCAGGCAAAAATGCAAAATTTGGGGGAGCGTTTCAGGGAAAAAATTAAGGAACTGTGTGACAGCGGAAAGACAATAGAGGAGATATCACGGTTAACAGGGGTGAGGCAGCAAGCAGTCATTCACCAGATGCACAGATGGGGAATCAGTACAACAAGAGGCGGATTTAAACATTACACTTTCGAAGACATGCAAAAGCTTGCCGAAAGCTACGGGGGGAAGTGTTTATCTTTAAAATATGAAGGCACCCTAAAAGCCCTCCGATGGCAATGTGAAAAGGGTCATCAATTTGAGAAAACTTCGAGGGCTGTAATAGATGGGTACTGGTGTGCTGTATGCAAAAGGATAAATTATATACAAGCCCAAATTGAAGATGTGAAATCCGCAGTTGCAAAACATGGTGGAAGAGTAGTTGGGTTTACACAAATACGCCGGGGTATAATAATTCGTCTTGCCTGTTCAAGGGGCCATGAATGGACTGCTACCCTGAGCAGACTTGTTAAGGGCGAATGGTGCCCCGTATGTACCGGGCTTGCCAAACCTTCCCGCTCTTATGCAAGACGTCACATTCCCGTAATTCCGATCGATCAAATAACGAGGGCGTTTGACAATGTGCCCAACAACCTGAATGACCTGAAAGCTATGGCAAAGGAACGAGGCGGCAAGTGTCTTTCTACAGAATTTCAAGGAATATTCAAGAAACACTTATGGCAATGTTCTAACAAACATAAGTTCCACGCGACACCTTATGTGGTGATATGCGGTTCCTGGTGTCCTGTGTGCCCATCCAAAAAGAGAAAATAGAGAACACATGAGAGGTACCGATTTTTAACTTCTTCCATGCATCAATCTGTTGACACTCCCATCCCCATGAAGGAGGAGGGATTCTCAGGCAACGCCCGTCCCATCGGACCACGTTGACGCCTGAAGTCTCTGCCAGAGCCTGAGTATAATAAATGGTTCATACGATCAAAGTAACTTACTATTTTATAATTAATAAAGATAACCTTCCAGCACAGATGGCTCAAAAAAAGGCTTGACTTATAAGGGCACAGAAAGTTAAGGAAAATTGTTAAGGAAAATTGAGATAAAGGCAAACCATTCCGAAAGGGTGGGACGCAAAGCCGCTGGCCTAAGTTCATAATTTTAGAGGATATGGCAGCAGGGTTGCCTAACCGTGTTTACACCTCAAACCGGCATACCCTGAATACACCCGTTATCGGGTTGTTACCATTTAGCTTACCCTCTATATAATTGAACCGCAGGAGGCTTTCATCTGGCTTCAAGACCTTTAATATTAAAAGATCAAGGAGGAAGAAGAAAAATGAACAAGGGAGATTTAATTAATGAAGTTGCCAAAGTCACCACAAAAAAACAACAGGCTCAGGAAGCGGTGGACTGTGTATTATCTACCATTACCAAGGCATTACAGAAAAAAGATACAGTGACTCTGGTCGGGTTTGGAACCTTCAAAGTGGTCGAACGCAAGACCCGACAGGGAAGAAACCCCCGGACCGGTGAAGAGATTACGATTGAAGGAAAATACATTCCGAAGTTTGTCCCCGGAAAAGCTTTGAAGGACGCAGTAAAATAGTAGTTTAAGCCTGTTTAATAATTAAAATTGATGGCTTCGTAAAAACTGACGTGGCCGATTTAATATCAAATTGACCGAATCAGTCATGGGTTATTCATAACCATTCGAACGGCAATTGCCCTGAAGACGTTTTTGACGCCCTGACGTCCAAACGCCACTATAAGGATCCTTGTCCCACCCAAGTTGCCTTTGAAATCATCAGGAAAGACCGTGGGAAACACTTTGACCCTGATGTGGTAGATGTATTTCTGGAAAATATTGATGAAGTTTTTACAAATCAGAACTGAAGTGGATTCGTCCATTAAATGCCTGCCATAGCTGACAGGATACAGGATCAGACAGATGAAATTTAGAAATGAAAATACCATGTTGACGGAAAAGACAGAAGGGACGAGGCAACTCAGATCTTTATTGTCCACCATCAGAAACATCAACAAACTTATAATAAGAGAACGGGAGACTGACCGTTTTCTTCAAGGTATCTGTGACAATTTTGTTGAGTCCCGCGAATTTTCTTATGCCTGGATAGCCCTGCCGGATAACTCCGGTGCACCTGTATCGTTCGCCGTAGCCGGCCCGGGAGAAGAGTGCCTTGCCATAAAGGAGATTTTAAAGAGCGGCGAGCTGCCTTCCTGCGGCAAGAAGGCGCTTGCACAGTCGGAAATAGTGGTTATTGAAGACCCGTCCCCCACATGTGCCGGCTGTCCGGTAGCGGAGAAGGTTGTTGATAACGTTGCCGTGATCGTGCGCCTGGAGTCCCATGGAAATGTCTTTGGGGTACTGGCTCTTTCCATCCCTAAAGATAAATTCATCGAAAAGGAAGAGCCGGCGCTGTTAAAAGAAATCGCCGATGACATCGCTTTTGCCTTACATGCCATGGAAACTGAGAAAAAGCGCAAGGCGGCGGAGGAATCTTTACGTCAGAGCAAGGAGAAATACCGCCTGCTTGCCGAGAACACTTCAGATGTAATCTGGGTCACGGATATGGACCTGCGGTTTACATATATCAGCCCTTCTGTTGAGTCCCATATAGACTATACGCCCGAAGAGATGATGAGTCTGACTATCGACAGGATCCTGACACCCGGTTCACTTGAGGTGGCATACCGTGCCTTCGAGGAAGAAAAAGATATTGAAGCATCGGGGCTGCAGTATCCGTTTCGAACGCGCCTGCTGGAACTGGAACTTATACGCAAAGACGGTTCCACAGCCTGGACCGAGGTCAAAATGTCGCCCGTACGTGACCCGGAAGGCCGGTGGAGTAGCATCCAGGGAGTGGCACGCGACATCACCGAACGCAAGCAGGCTGAGAAAAGAATAAAAAAACATTCCGAGAAACTGGAGCGTATGGTGAAAGAAAGGACGAGCGAGATCAGACGTTCACTTTATGACACAGAGGAGGCAAGGGACAGAATGGACGGCATCCTCAAATCTGTCGCGGACGGACTGATAGTCACCGATATTTACAACCGGATCATTTTGATGAACCGCGCCGCCGAAGATCTTCTCGGTGTCCGATTCAGCGAGGTTATTGACCGTCCCATCGAAGTTGCCCTTCATGACGAGACCCTGAGGGAACTCTTGAAGACCACCCTGGAGAGGAGGGGAACAGGACACCAGTTCGACTATGAACTGCAGGGGGAAGATCCGGAACATCCAGGGATCCTGCGGGCGAGGACGTCCATTATTGAAGGCAAGGACAGCAAATATAGCGGCGTTATAATCATCTTAAGTGACGTGACCTTGGAGAGAGAACTGGACAGGATGAAGTCGGAATTCATCTCCATGGCGGCCCATGAATTGAGGAACCCCCTTACATCCATCATGGGGTATTCGGAGCTTCTCATGATACGGGATGACATAAAAGAGGAAGAGAGAAAGAAATATATCTCAAATATAAACAAACAGTCAGTAATTCTGGCTGAAATAATTAATGACCTTCTCGACGTCTCCCGCATCGAATCGGGAAAGGGCTTTACGCTGAACAAAGTTCCCTCTGACATGTTTCACATCATCAGAGAAGTGACATCTTCCTTTCAGTTACAGACCGACAAGCATACCTTCGACATTATTCTGCCGGAGGAACCTGTGGAAGTCATGCTGGACAGGGAGAAGATGGAACAGGTGCTGGGAAACATCCTCAGCAATGCCGTCAAGTATTCCCCTGAAGGGGGCGCTATTCGCCTGTCGGCAAAGAAGCTTTTGGATTTCGGAATTGGGGATTCGGAACCGGAAGAAGACGAAAAAGAATCCGCATTCCGCGCTTTGCATTCCGCACTCGAGATCAGCATAGCCGATCAAGGTATTGGAATGACCCCGGATCAGGTACAAAAGATATTTGATAAATTCTACCGTGCCGATACGTCCAACACAACCATCTCCGGAACAGGCCTGGGAATGAGCATTGTCAAACAACTCATTGAAGCCCATGATGGAAAGGTATGGGTGGAAAGTAAACTGGGTAAGGGAACGACTGTGAGATTTGCCATACCTGTGAGAGTACAACAAGGTCGAGGACCAGTGCAATCATAATATGAAGCATAAATAAGGAGCAGGGAGCAATGAAAAAGATTCTCATAGTGGACGACGATTCAGCTGTCAGAAGGCTGGTGGAGGCAACCCTCAGTCTTGAAGATTACCAGATCATTCAGGCAGAAAGCGGGAAAGAGGCCACTACTGTTGCGAAGGCTGAAAAACCTGACCTGATAATCATGGACGTCATGATGCCGGGGGGAATAGACGGGCTTGAAGCCACCCGGATCCTGAAAAATGACCCTGAAACCAGGGGATGCACCATAATCATGCTGACTGCCAAAGGCATGGCGGATGACAGGAAAATGGGTTTTGCTGCCGGTGCGGATGATTATTTTGTCAAACCCTTCAGTCCTCTGGGACTGATAAATAAGGTTGAAGATGTTCTCGGGTAGATAGATATTTGAGGTTCAAGGTTATCATGTTTGCCCATTTAATTTGAGGAGAATTCTTATGGCTGAAAATAACCAACCGAAAAGTTTTTCTAACTCGGTTCAATTAGAAAAATATGCAGCCGATCTTGCCAAAGTCTACAATTCTGAAAAACAGAAACGAAAAGAACTTGAAGCTGCCAATCAGCAGCTTTTGAAATATGCCGATGACCTGAACAATATCATGTTGGAGATTAAAGCTTCCAATCAAGCCCTGCAGAAAGCCTATCTCGATACCATTAACCGGCTTGTATTAGCAGCTGAATTCAAAGATGAAGACACGGGCGACCATATCATGCGCATGGCTCGCTACAGCGCCTTAATTGCTGAAAAGCTTGGCCTGCCTGCCAGGGATGTTCAAAATATCCTCTACGCAGCTCCAATGCATGATGTGGGTAAAATCGGGATTCCGGACAGTATTTTACTGAAACCGGGCAAATTGACAGCCGAAGAATTCGAAATCATGAAAAGCCACACCACCATAGGGGCAAAAATTCTGGCGAATTCTGAAGCAGAAATATTAAATGTTGCAGAGCAGATAGCGCTTTCCCACCATGAGAAATGGAACGGTAAGGGCTATCCGCAGGGCCTTTCCGGGAATGAAATTCCTCTGTTCGGCAGGATTGTTGGCCTGGCGGATGTTTTTGACGCTCTTACATCCAGACGCCCCTACAAGAACCCTTTTTCTGTAGAAGTTGCACTCGATATCATCAAGAATGACCGTGGGAAACACTTTGACCCTGAGGTGGTAGATGTTTTTCTCGAAAACATAGATGAAGTTTTGCAAATCAAAGCATCTGTGAATTCATTTCTTGAAAGCTTTCCATATCTGATGGGGGTAGATATATGAAAAAAAATAAACAGTCGATTGTGCAAACAACGGGGAAAATGAATTATAAATTCGAAAGAAAAAGATTTAAATGCTTTCCAATGGAATTTGCGCTGGAAGTGGTTACAATGAGATCTGTACTTGGTGCCTGTTTCGATCGTGAATACGCGCTTCCTGCAATAAAAGTATCAGTATAACTTTCAAACCTTACAGTATGCTTTGATCAATCCCTTACGTGATGCTATCCCATAAATAACGGCACACCTGATCTTGGGACATGATATCTTCGGCCTTCTTTCGGTAAATCTTATCCTGATACAGCTTTTCATCGGCCTTAATGAGAATATCTTTTACATTTTCCGGACCAGCTTCATGAATGCCAATACTCAATCCCAGTTTCACTCCAGGAATCGGTGATTTTCTGTTCCACTCCTCGATGAGACGTTGTATCCGCTTTGCCAGCGAGCTTCCGTTAGATTCATCGGCCCGGGGCATCAGCACTACAAACTCGTCACCACCGAATCGCGCGAGGACATCAGACTTTCTCACAGATGACCTGAGGATATCAGCTACGGCGCGGAGTGCTTTGTCTCCTGTTATATGTCCATGCGTATCGTTGATGCTCTTGAAATCATCCACATCCATCATGAGTACACAGAGCTTATTGCCGTATCGTAAAACCCTCTCCGTCTCACGTTCAAACACTTCATTGAAATAAAGACGGTTGTTAAGACCGGTGAGGGAATCAATCATAGCCAGGTCAACAACTTTCTGGTGAAGGAATGCGTTTTCAGCAGCAATACCCGTAAAGACGCCGATTGATGAGAGAATCGCCATTTCCATTTCGGTAAATGTTTCTTTTTCATCAGAATCCGCTTGTCCTGACGAAAGTTTATTGATAAGTTCTATAACACCTATGACTTGATTCTTGCCGTTCAGGAGCGGAACACACACGACTGAACGTGTTTTAAAATTCAGTATTTCATCTACCTTGGAGCTGAAGCGGGGATCGTTTTGCACATCTTTGACCACAAGCGGCATTCCATTCAAAAAAACCCAACCAGCTATACCTTCTTTCGGCTCCAGATAAAAATCTTTCAGCTTTTTTGCATCTACCCCCATAACAATCTCAAATTTCAACCCCTCTGTATCTTCATCCACGAGCAATAGTGACCAATACTGGGGGGCAAAATACTCACCTATAACTTTCATTACCCGTTGAAAAACCTCTGAAGGGTCAAGAGAAGAGGTAAGTATCCTTCCTATGTTATTAAAAATTTCATACTGTGTATAAAGAGAAGCATCTCTTGGATTTTTGATACTGATCGTCATTTCTCCCTCCTTGCAAAATGAAAAAATCGTTACATTATACGAAACAGATGACACAGCAGTTTGTTATTCCTATAACTCTTTGAAGAAATGTATGCGAGTAAATATTAGATCGGTTCAAGATTGTCTTCTTTATATGCTTCCTTTTTTAGATCTTCTTCAAAAATAACTTCATAGTAATTTTCAGGAGCAGGAACTGGCAAGATGGCCTTAAAAAGCCGAAATCTCCGTGTGACAGTTCCGGCCATTCCGTAGCGCTTTCCTTTAATAATTACTCTCAATTTATCGCCTATTTTGAAGCGATAAGGAGTCGTTGTTCTGATGCACATATTTTAGAGAGAAGGTGTTAGAATTTTAATACATCCGCAGAACATTTTGGTTTTAATCAACCAAGAACTCTGTCACCACCCCATTAAATTCATTTGGCCTCTCAAATTGCGGCATATGCCCACATGGATCAAAAACATGAAGCTGGGAGTTCGGTACCCGTTCTTTCGCAAAATACGCATGTTCCAGAGGAATTACTTTGTCCTGCTTTCCCCAGACGATCAGTGTAGGTTGCTCTATCTTGCCGAGGTTGGTCATGATAGGAATCATAAGCTTTTCCCGTGCTCCGCGTATGCCTATGGAAGTTCGTATTACCCTTAGTAAAGATTTCTGTGCCCCAGGGAGAGAGTGCAGTTCATAATAGAGATCAATAAAGTCTTTGTTTAGCAGCTTACGGTCATAGACGGCATCCCTGAAATACAGATAGACCCCCTTTCGGCTGGGACGTG
>CAZKGS010000115.1:0-7504 GCA_964552105.1 uncultured Syntrophaceae bacterium | reverse complement strand
CTGTGGTCGAAATGACAGATTCGCCGAGTTTGACTTTTTACGAGACCATCAAGTTTAATTTTACACATATTCCTTCATTTCTTTTTCTTCAAGCCTGTCAACCACCTTTTTTACATCCTGAGAACAGCCTCTGTTGCAGATGAGAAGGGAATCTTCCGTTTCCACTACGATAAGATTTTCTACTCCTACAAGGGTCACCAGTTTATGGGGGCTGTAAATAAGGGAATTTGAAGAATCTATTGCGATAACAGGACCTCTCAGGGAATTGCCCTTATCGTCTTTACTTGAAACATCATACAACGCATCCCAGCTGCCTATATCACTCCATCCGAAGGTCCCTTTAACAAGAAGCGCTCCGTCGGCCCTTTCCATAACACCATAGTCTATTGAAACAGGTTTTATGTCTTCATATACCCGGCGAAGCACATCCTCTTCGTTTTCTGTATCGAGGAAGGGTTCTATCTTCAGAAGTCCTTCATAAAGGTCCGGTAGTAAATTTTTTATTGCATCCAGTATTGTTGAAACCTTCCATATAAAGGTTCCGCTGTTCCAGAAGAATTTTCCGTCTCTAATGAATTTTTCTGCCTGTGTGATATCAGGTTTTTCCCGGAAGGATTTGACTTTGTATATGTCATTTCCACCCATGGAACTCATCGGTTCTCCCTCTTCAATATATCCATAGCCTGTTTCAGGTCCCGTTGGTTTTATTCCGATGGTTATAAGGTAGTTTCCTTTTTGAGCCATTTCACCTGCTGTGGTGAGGGTATTTAAAAAAAGATCTTCATTGGTGATAAGATGATCTGCAGGAAGAACAACCATGACAGCATGGGGATCCATTTTTTTGATCTTGACAGCCGCCAGTCCGATGCAGGGTGCCGTATTTCGTCCCACCGGTTCTGCTATTATATTTTCCTCCGGTATATTTGAACACTGGTATTTTACTTCTTCACAGTGATTCGCACCGGTAATGACATAAATATTTGTTTCGGGAATCAGAGGTCTTATCCGTTCTACGGTTTTCTGGATAATCGTTTTTTCATCCGTAATATTTAGTAAGTGTTTTGGTTTTTTTTCTCTGCTCAGCGGCCAGAATCGAGTGCCACGGCCGCCTGCCATGATGACTGCATACATAGGTTTTCCTTTATTTAAAATTGCCTGATATCCAGGTTATAAAATTGTAAGTTAAAAAACAGCCATTATTTTGCTTGGCTTAATGACAAATGACAAAGCCCCAATACTAAAACATATATTGTTCGTTATGGCAAAATGTCATAAATGTTTATTGTCCGGTTTCATGTGATCCGTTCGTTTCAGAGTCAAAAGGTATGGTTAATTCATATATTCCCTGGCTGACCGTGGCTTTGACGGGAAATGGAGCTTTTTCAAAGACTTTTATCATCGATTTATTGTCAGTCAGGATATCCGCTTTGAAGCCCCTGATGCCCCGTTTTTGAGCTGTCTGTATTAATAATCTTAAAAGAAATGTTGCTATTCCCTTTTCCTGTAATTGCTCATCCACGATGAATGCAGTGTCAGCAAAAGATCCGTCACTCATGCATACATACCGTCCTTCCGCAATGATACGTTCCACACCCGCTTCTTCGATCAGTCCCACGATTGACATTGTCCTTCTGTAATCAATATTAACGTACTCCTGCATTTTAATATGAGGCATCGTCTTAACTGGGCTGAAGTATCGATAGTAAACCGATCTGTCAGAGAATCGATAAAATAGCCTCCGCATGTCATCCTCGTCAGAGGGTTTGATTGCACGGAAATGAGCGGTAAGATTATCCTTGAATGTGTGCGTGAAAGAGATTTCTTCCGGGTAGAGATGGCCGGATTCGGCCAGATATATCTGATCACGATATAAAATGTTTGTATCTTTGGCCTGCCCGACCAGATCGCCTCTATCATCTGGATGGGCGATATCGATCAACGCAAGCGCCCTCTCCCGTATGGTTCTGCCTGTTAGAGAAGCCACACCATATTCTGTGATAATCATATCGAGAGATTCTCTATTGGAAAATTGATTTGGTAGATCCTTTATGGAAAGCAGAATGTTGGATTCTCCCTTCAGGTTGCGGCTCGGAAGGGCAATAATTGTACGGCCTCCATGGGATAGTGTCGCGCCCGCAAGTAATTCCTGAACTTCGCCGGGACTTCGAGTAACATTTCCTTTACCTATGTGAAGAGCAACTTCACCGGTCAGATCCACCTTCCGTGCGGGTATAATTGCCACAAATCGGTCGTTTAGCCAGATGCTTCTGGGATCAGCAACAACATCGATTCCCTGGAACTCAATCAGGGGATTACCGTCCAGCCAGCGTATTAGTTCTGGTGTTCCCTGAGCATATGCCACCAAACTCTTGCCACGGAAGGTGCGTTTACGTCTATTGGTAACGGCGCCGCTTTTCATGAGATCCATGACAGCATCGGTAAGAAGGAGTGAATGAATTCCAAGATGCCGTTTGCGGGCAAGATGTTTTACCAGTGCCTCAAACAGGGCACCCTGAAAAAAAGAGAGGCAACTGCCGTCTTCTATCGTTGACGCAACATTTTCGGCTAATTTATCGAATACATCATCTACATGCCAGCGGGGGAAATAGATCGGTGGTTCTGTAGACTGAATGAGATAGTGAAAATCATCAATAGGTATGAATGTATCACCAAATGTACGGGGGAACTGATCGTTAATTACACCAACAACTAAAGTTGCTCGTTCCATTGCATGTCTGGCAACATCGACCGCGACACCGAGACTGCAGAAACCTCTTTCATCAGGTGGTGTGATCTGTATAAATGCAGCGTCGACATTAATAGCGCCCGACCTGAAAAGCCTCGGAATTTTGAAAAATCTGCCTGGAATCAGGTCTATACGTCCGGCAGTGATTGCTTCACTGGCTACCCACACGGAAAAAAAGGTCTTAAGCCTGTATTTTTGGGAGTAACGTTCATCTAAAGGAATAGCATCTCCGAGGCTTAAAAGCTGGATTAGCTCAAGGTCCCTTAGATTGCCTTGGTCGGAGGCCATGAGGTGTTTGACCAGCGTGCGCGGTTCCGCCACTCCCGTGCTCAGAAAAATACTCATTCCCGGCTCGATCTTTGCCAGTACCTCATCAGGGGATATGATCTTCTGCTTCCATTCGGAAGAAACATTTTCAGACATGGGTGAACCCCTTTTTATAAATGTTCAGCTACGAAAGTATATCAGGTTAGTGTGGATTATCAAGAGAAATTGGGCAAAAGGGGATATTATGCAAAGGTCTCAATCTGCGAATTCTAGAGAGGGCCGGTGGGTGGAAAGGAGGGAGAAGGAAACCACCCACCGCCAGGCAGTTTTCAGGATGTTATTTATTAAAATGATATTCTTATTTGTGGCCACCAGGATACCGTTATATTAACGTGTATCCCAGTTGGCCTGTGAGCCATCGAACCGAAGCTTCCTTTTTTAACCTTCTGTTCACCTTTAGTGTGTAAGGTTGTTTTTTATACGTTGAAGTCAGTCGAAAGCTACATATGTTATATCGGCATCTCTTTTATGTTTCTTTAATGTTATTGCGAGAAGTGTGCCAATGTATGCCAAAGGCTAAAGACTGAAGACTGAAGGCTGAAGGCTGAAAGGGCTAAGGGCTAAGACTCTTTTATTCTGACTCCCGACTTTTGATTCCTGTCCCCTGATTAGCTAACTGTCATATTATTGAATGTTATGTGTTTATTTTTTGGCAGGGGGATTTTTTATTGACTTTCTGCTTCCTTCATACATGTCGTACTCAAGGAGCCTGCATTCGATATTACTGTTGAAAAAGGGGATTTTCCTTTTTGTTTTTAATCCTACATGCTTTGCCAGTATAGGGTTGCCCGTGAAGATATAGCCCTTATATCCTTTACACTTCTGTTTAAAAAAATCTCCGATTTCCCCATAAGTTTTCTTTAATTTTTCAGCTTCACCCAACCGTTCACCATACTCAGGATTGAGCATAACCAGACCTGTACCTGGCGGAACGGGAGTGTCAGAGAAATTACACACATGAAACTCAATAAGATGTTCTATACCCGCCGTTGTTGCATTTTTTTTTGCTGCCTCGACGGCATTACCGCTGATATCTGTCGCAATGATCTTTCCTTCAAGGATTTTTTTTGCTTTTCTGTTTGCAAGATTTCGCAATTCTTTCCAGGATGATTTGTTGAAGCCGTTAATATGCATAAATCCGAAATTGTTTCTTAGTAGTCCCGGAGATCTTTCAAGTGCAATCAATGTGGCTTCGATGGCCAGCGTTCCGCTTCCGCACATAGGGTTGATGAAATTACCTTTGCCGTTCCAACGGGATGCCAGTAGCGTAGCAGCCGCGAGTGTTTCCTGCATGGGGGCTTTAAGGGGAATTTTCCTGTACCCGTGTCGTGACAGAGACTCGCCGGATGTGTCAAGATAAACAAGACATAGATCCTTTTGCCAGAAAAGGTGAATGACTGTCCGGTTTCTTCGGGAGCCGGAATTTGGTCTGCCACCGAACTTTTTATGAAACCTGTCAACAATGGCATCTTTACACTTTAAACCGGCGAAGCGTGGATCTTTTATATTCGGGTTGTCGACAGAAGAAGTTACACATATATAGCCATCCTTTTCAATGTAATCTTCCCAGGGAATCATTGATACCTTTTTGTAAAGGTCATCGGGATGTTTTGCATTGAATTTATCAAGGAGAAATAAGACGCGATGTCCTGTGCGGATGTAAAGGTTGATTTTCATCGTATCCTCAAGGGTTCCTTCCGTCGCTATACCCGCAACAAGTTCTGATAAAACAGGAAAACCCAGTGAAGTGATTTCTTCTTTTAAATAAGGAGAAATACCCTTAGGGCAGGTAATAAGAATGTTACTCTTTCGTTTAAATAATGACATCGCTCACCCAGTATTTTAGATTCATAAATTTGCAGGTTGGGTTGAACCCACGAAACCCAACAAAAAATCCAGTATCCAGTATCCAGACCTATCACAACCGGAATGCTAGTTCAATTATAATACATCCGGCGAAACCAGATTTGTCTTGATAATTTTCTTATTGAGTTGTAAAACTCTCGAGAACGTCGACGGTCGGAGGATATGAAAGAATGTACTGGGAAAAAGAAATTGAAACAATGCCGCGGGACAGGCTGGAGGATCTTCAGCTTTCAAGATTAAAAGAAAGTATCAAGAGGGCATCGGCCTCTTTTTTTTATGACAAATTATTTAAAGAGACCGGTTTTGATCCGGACAAAGTAAGTTCTCTCCAGGATATAAATAGAATTCCTTTTACCACCAAAGACGATCTGAGAGAACACTGGCCTTATGGGTTTATAGCCGTTCCAAAGGATGAATTGATCAGGATGCATTCTTCTTCCGGAACGACGGGCAGGGCGACTGTGATATTTCATACTGCCGGCGATATTAATGAATGGACTAATCTTGTGGCGCGTTCCATGTATATGACCGGCATGAGAAAAACTGATGTTTTTCAAAACATGATGACCTATGGTCTTTTTACCGGCGGGCTCGGCTTCCATTATGGTGCGGAAAAATTAGGCGCGCTGATAATACCGGCAGGCGCTGGGAACAGCAAGCGTCAGATACAGCTCATGCAGGATTTTGAAACAACGGTCATACATATCATTCCGAGTTACGCCCTTCATCTTTATGTTGTTTTTGAGGAAGTCGGCGTTGATCCTCGAAAAGATACAAAACTTCGGATTGCCTTTATCGGTGCGGAACCTCACTCGGATAAAACGAGGAAAAAAATTGAAGAACTTTATGGCATCAAGGTGTTTAATTCCTATGGTCTCTCAGAAATGAACGGGCCTGGTGTGGCCTTTGAATGTCAATACCAGGACGGCCTGCATATCTGGGAGGATAATTTTCTCATTGAGATTATTGATCCGGACACCCTGACACCCGTTCCCGATGGTGAGGAGGGAGAACTTGTTATGACCACACTGTTGAGGGAAGGGATGCCCATTTTCAGATACAGGACAAAGGACCTGACCAGGATAATTCCCGAACCGTGTCCGTGTGGCAGGACTCATAAAAGGATTGAAAGAATCAAAGGCCGGACAGATGATATGATGATCATAAAAGGGGTAAATATCTTTCCCCTCCAGATAGAGAAGAAATTGATGGATATAGACGGTGTCGGCACCAATTTCCTGATTATGCTGGAAAGGGAAGGTTTTAATGATGACATGCACATTAAGGTTGAAGTTCAAAAAGGATTCTTCACAGGTAACTTGAAGCAGCTTGAAAGTTTGAGGCGTAAGATTGTTGAGGAACTGAAGAGTGATATTCTTATTACACCAAAAGTAGAGCTGGTCGAACCCCACAGTCTTCCCGAAAGTGAAGGGAAGGCGGTGAGGGTAATTGATAACAGGGAAGATTAAAAAGTTTCCATCCAGAAATGGTCCTTTTCCGCAATCTCTGCGTCAATCTGCGGGATTGTTTGTGCGGCGTACATTAGTACGCCTCCGCGCAATCCCTTGATTTCCTTGACCTTGCGAAAAATTGCTCATTTCTGAATTGGGAACTTATTAGTGTCCTTTTTTTGAGAAATCCATTTCCGGATGGATACTGAAAAACACTTACAAGTCAGGAGCATATGAGATGATAGCATATCAGCTTTCGGTATTTGCGGAAAACAAGCCCGGGAGGCTGGCCAAGGTCACCAGAATCCTTGCAGGAGAAAAGATAAATATACGGGCCATTGCTATTTCTACTTCCGGGGAATTCGGAGTTATAAATATTCTGGCGGATGACCCGAAACGGGGTCTTAAAGTATTGGAAAAAGCAGGCTTAACAGTTAGTTTAAAGGAAGTGATAGCAGTATTGATCGAAGACAAACCCGGTGGATTGGATAAGCTGATTCAATTACTTTACGATGAAAATATAAATGTAGAAAATGCATACGGATTTGTTCTTGAAAGCTGGAAACAGGCGGTCTTCGTCGTTGATGTAGATCAACTGGACAAAACCCAGGAAGTACTCAAGAAAGCGGGATTCGAAACCTTGAATGCAGATGCATTGTCTGCTATAGAACCGTTTCACTTCATGAAATATTAGAAAGGAAATTATGACACACGAAGATGCAGGGCATTATGCCGCAAAACATTCACCGGACACCAAGCTTGACACAAAAATTGCCGAGGCCATAACAAAAAAACTCCATGATGGTAAAATCACATGTGCTGCGGCGCATAAAATTGCCCATGAATTAGATGTATCGCCGGATAGTGTTGGTGTGGCTATAGATCTCCTTGAGGCACGAATAAGCACGTGCCAGCTCGGATTATACGGATATAGCCCTGAGAAAAGAATTGTTGAACCGGCAGAAAATGTATCGCAGAAACTGGAGGACGCTATCAGAAATTCGCTGGTGAATGATCGCCTGTCCTGTTTGTCATCCTGGGAGATAGCCCGTCAGTTACGTATTCCCAAAATGAATGTTGCTGCTGCCTGTGAAACATTAAAAATAAAGATATC
>CAZKGS010000114.1:3254-7521 GCA_964552105.1 uncultured Syntrophaceae bacterium | reverse complement strand
CATTCTTCAGAGAATTGGCCTATAAGAAATTTACACAAAAAAGTTGACAGTACCTCCACCATATAACTCGATTAACCGCCGGAGGTGAACCTTTTTCGGAAGCTAACTTAATCGCTCTATGCGATTCTTGCCATTCTGGTATTCACGCATCAGGAGGCATAGCAGTAGAGCTTAGTATAGCTAATCTTTTCGGATCAGAAGATCATATAAATAATTTTACGACTAAATTAAAAAATGTAGACAATATAACACTATCCCACTGTAAGGTAGGCGATGATGTGATATTAATACGGGAACATAAAATAGATAAGCCTGATTATGTTAGCGTAACCAATAAAAATGGAGAGTACATTGGTGATTTGGATTCCGCCGATGCAAGTCATCATTACCTGGCGCATGACATAGATCATGGCTCTGAAGTTTCGGCGGCAATTGATGAAATAATTATTAAAAACAACAAAACGCAATGTTTTATAAAAATATCAAAAAGCGAAGTAAACTGGGATGAAATTGATAGGTTCAATGCTAAAGAAAAGAAAATCTCCGAATTAATTCATAAAGCGAAGCAATTTGAAAAAACCGATTGTGAGCAAGCGATACAGGCATATCGAGAAGCAACTAAAATGCTGATTCAAATGGATCGGGAATGTGATAAGTATCCAATGACATGGAGGACAGAAAGAATTCCCATCTACCGGTTGTCCCTTATTTTGGAGAAACAAAAGAAATACAAGGAATGCCTTGAGGAAATAGAGTCTTATCAGGCATATGATGATAAAGTCTGGCTGTATGCCGGAGAAAAGGAAAAAATAGAAAAACGAAAATCAAAGATATTAAAATTGTTACAAAGAAATTTTTAACCAGTCAATCCAGCCGACCGCTTAACGCGGCGGCTGATTTCCGCGTTGGGCCAAAGTCTGTAGTATCATTTTGAAAAGTCTGAAAATATGAAAAGACAAATATCTAATAAAATTTTAATGACGGCTGCGGGGTATACAAGAAATTTTGGCGGATTTCTCGCAGAAGATATGTGGGAAAAAATATTTAATGAAGTGAAGGACAGCCCTGCTCTTAAAAGCATATTATCTAATGATTTTGATTATGAGTCAGTATATCATAAGGTCCATTATGGTGACTATTCGGGTAATGAAAAAAAAGCGATCAATAATGCCATTCTTAAAGCATACAAAAAGCTTGATGATATTGCTCAAAACTATATTCCAGCTACTAATGTGTCAAAGGCGGAGGTATTATATGGAGCTAAAAGAATTATTGACCGATTAGCCTTAGAGGAGGGAATAAATTTCTTTTTTACACTTAATCAAGACCTATTCGTTGAGAGGCTGATTTCGGGTACTAATATTCCAATAACTACCCCATATATGCCAAGATTTTTTATACCAAATTCAATAAATTCTAAGCTTCCCATAAACGATGCTGACTTCAAAACAGTTCCTACCCAAGACGGACTTGACACTACGAAACATGCGACCACTCTATCGTCTAATGAGTTTCATTACATAAAACTTCACGGATCTTTTGGCTGGTTGAGTTCTGATGGGTCTAACAAGCTGGTTATCGGCAGAAACAAAGAGAGTCAAATAGCTGATGAGCCACTTCTTCTCTGGTATTCTGAGCTATTCAAACAAGTGCTATTTCGGGGAGAAAGAAAATTATTGATAATTGGTTATGGTTTTCGTGATGACCATATTAATAAACCTATAGCCGAGGCTATTGAGCGACACGGCCTTAAGCTATACATAATTACTCCGACAGCCCCAAGTGTATTTAAAGATGAGTTAATAAAAGCGGATCGCGTTTACGGAAATCAAATCTTCGAAGGCCTCACTGGCTATATTAGGGCGAGTTTTAATGACCTTTTCCCTTCTGATGGTAATGATACAGATGCATGGAGGGAACTACAAAAAACCTTTTATAATGATTGACAATTTAAGCCTTTCTTAATCAGAAAGGGATTATATGGCCCAACCTGTCAGTTCACCTGACCGGTGTTCCGCTGCGCTTCACACCGTCAGGTGACTTCATCGTTCGGCACGGAAGATAACTATATTTCTATCAGTCAAAGTTTAAAACTGTGAATCAATTTGGAAACCAGATAAATGGCTACTGGAAAACGCAACAAGCTCACAGGACAAATTGGTGAGCATCTTGTCTCCGCAATGCTCGGAACACTGGGATATTATGCATCGCCATACTCAGGAAATGTACCAGGATTTGATATTACTGCTGTAGATTCGAAAACTCTGCAATCTTTCCCTATACAGGTTAAAACAAGCAATGGGAGTACCTTAATACATTCCACTATTGATAAGTGGGTTGAACATCGTATTGAAAAAGGTAATTATCAACACATTGGTAAATTGCTTAAATTACAAAACCCAGACAAAATATGGATTATGGTTAGTTTAAAGAATAACGATCTTAAAACTGTTCGATATTTCATTTGTAAAGAAAAAGACATTCAAAAAAAAATTGTTGCAAATTACACAGAATTCATGAAGAAACACAATTTCCGACGTCCTGGTGGTGGTGCCTCGACTCATGCAGGGCTAAATATTATTGATTTAGAGGAGTTTGAAGATAATTGGTCTATTCTTAAAGAAACTGTCTGAAATATATAACACCATATTGCCGAACAACGCACTGGTAAGGACCGTAAGGGACGAGGCGCTTGGTACTTACCATGTTTTTATATGAACGAAGCATTCGCGAAGGTCCGTTTCCCTTGCGGCCTCACAGTGCAAGCGTTACTAATTACTAAAAGTAATCTACAACCAACAGGCCAATTCAAGTTTTGTTTGTTTCAGGAAGAAAACAATATAGTGTAGATTCCTGCCCAAACCTGCCACTCATTCCTGAGGAAAGTTTACCACTTTTCAGGTCATTTCCCTCCCCCCGTTTCCATGGAGGCTGTATAAAATATTTTTTTTACACTCTCATTATTCTGTTTGATTCTATGGACCGCTGGTTACTTATGCTTCTGTTCTGTAGAGATGACGACCTTTCCCATGTTTCTTTCACGCCAGAGGATCAATCCCGCATCGGTCCTCAGTTTTACCCATCGCTGGGGATGCTTTTCTATAAACTCTTCCAGTTCAGAAGCCGCTTTCCTGTCGTCTAGATCTTCACGCGTTTCGCCTGCACAGACCCACCTCAACGATTCCGAAAATGCACGCATGATACGGCTGACTCCCAGTTCCACCTGGGGCCTTCTTCCCAGTATCTGTCGTATTTCTTCCGCCTGATCCTTTCTTGTCTCCCCTATCACTATCCCGGGTTCCTGCCTTACCTCCTCCTCTTCCTCCTCAGGGGGCTCATTCCATTCATCGGAAACCTCGTCGTCGTCGGATTCGGGGTTCTCGTTGTATGTCCAGATAACTCTGTCAGTGCCCTGCCGTGTAATGCCCGCTTCGACAAAGATATTTCCGAGCCAATATAAATATTGCTTGGGAACCTTGGAGAAACCCAGAAAATCGAGGTCAGGATCTGAAAACATGCTTTTGATCTGATTTACTTCGGGTGTCGACCGCCGCCAGCTTCCCGTATGTCCGCCAAAGTAGTACATGAGGGCGAGCGCTTTGTCCTTGTCGCCCTTGCTGACCGGAACGAGAATGTCGCTCATCAGATTATTGTAATTTGGCGCTAACGACAATCCGTGAAATAATGCGACTTGCAGGCAGTGTCCCCTGCTGTAACATGTTATTTTACCCGCCAGATACTCTATCAATTCCCAACGGGTCGGGTGCTTGATCACCTCGTAGATGACCTCGCCATTCAGCTTGTACGTACAACTTTTCTGGTCCTGGCTGATGGTGAATGTGGAGTCGTCGCGGTCACAAAAACCTACGACCTTCGGGAAGATCTCCGTTGTGAAAAGATCACGATTAACATTTACCGGCCTTAGCATCTTTTTCCCTTTACTCATTTTTCTTTACCTTTCCTTTCTGCCAATAAAAAACCCTATGGCTGCTAAATAGACATAACCATAGGGTCACTGGCTGTTTAGCACCTTGTTTTGAGGCGGCTGCAAGTTACCGTAAATCAACCCGCCTGATACCTTTAACCTGTCAAAAAACAAAACCCCCATGCCAAAGCACAGGGTTCATAAATTCATAAACATATGTCCAGCGCTTTAGCACATTTATAAAGCGGAGCAAGTTGCTTCTTAACTCACCGCTGTTTACACTTTGTGTTTTGACAATGCTGTTCTCGATAGCAAACGAATATCTTTAAAAACATAGACACC
>CAZKGS010000114.1:0-3154 GCA_964552105.1 uncultured Syntrophaceae bacterium | reverse complement strand
CCTGACCTATTACACCCATGCGATTCTCAAAACCGGCGTTCTTTGTACACACTTCTTTTATATTCCGATAGTTTTATCGTCATTCTGGTGGAAGAGAAAAGGCATTGCTGTGGCTGCGTGTTCAGGTGTAGCTGTAATTTTAAGCAGTGCTGTTTTTCTTGAAGAAGATTTAATGAATAATTTCCTCCGTGTTTCCATGTTTGTCGTAATTTCCTCCGTGGTTGCCTTGCTGAGTGAGCGGATCGCAAAGGGCGAAAAGGAAGTCAGGAAAAGTGAAGAAAAATACCGCAGTATTTTTGAAGATTCTGTTGAAGGAATTTTTCGAACCACCCCGGAAGGAAAATTTATCACGGCGAATCGAGCGCTTGCTCAGATACATGGTTATGACTCTCCTGAAGAGCTTATTGAAACCATTACAGATATTGGCAATCAGCTCTATGCAGACCCGGAAGATCGTCTTGTGATGATGACGCAACTTAAAGAGCACGGCGTACTTAAGGGATTTGAAACACCGTTTTACCGAAAGGACGGCAGCAGGATCTGGGGTTCTTTAAGTCTCCGTACCGTACACGATGAAAAAGGAACACTTCTCTACTATGAAGGCATGCTGGAAGACATTACCGACCGCAGGCAGGCGGAAGATAAATTACGGGAAGAAAAGGCATTGAAGTCTTCCATCCTGGATTCCATTCCCCATGCCGTTATCGGTGTGCGCGAACGCCGGATTACCTTTGCCAGCGATGGAGCGGAAACCGTCTTTGGATGGAAACCTGAAGAACTGATCGGCAAAGATACAAGGATACTCTATCAGACGGATGAAGAATATAAGAAAATCGGCAGCCTTTTTTATCCTGTTCTCAGGGGAGATCGAACACACGGTGCTGATGATGTTTACGCGCGGCGCAAAGACGGAAGAAATATAATATGCAGGCTGACAGCGGCAAGAATTGGTGAAACGTTAAAGGGAAAAGAGGCCATTGCCACATTCGAGGATATCACCGAGCACAAGCTTGCCGAGGAAGCACAGCAACAGCACGCGCACGCACTTGACGAGCGGGTAAGGGAATTGAACTGCCTGTATGGCATCTCCAGTATTGTTGAAAATCCTGACATTTTGTTCAAGGAAGCACTTCAGGGTATAGCTGAACTCATTCCCCCTGCCTGGCAGTATCCCGAAATCACCTGCGCACAAATCATCATAGATGAAAAAGAGTTCAAAACGGCTAACTTCAAGGAAACGAAGTGGAGTCTTGTCGGCAATATTGCTGCGGGTATACAGTCAGTCGGAAGTGTTAAAGTTTGCTACCTGGAAGAAAGACCGGAAAGAAATGAGGGGGTTTTTCTCCGTGAAGAAAAAAATCTGATTAATGCCGTTGCCGGGCAAATTGGAAGAATTGTTCAGCGAGCACAGGCGGAAGAAGAACTGAAAAAATACCGGGATCATCTTGAAGCGATGGTGGCAGAACGCACGGCCGAACTCAGGAAAATAAATCAGCAACTCAAACGTTCAGAAGAACAGGTCAAGGCATCCCTGAATGAGAAGGAAACCCTGCTTGCGGAGATTCACCATCGTGTCAAGAACAACCTGCAGATCATATCAAGCCTGCTTGACTTGAGAGCCATGCGCACAGATAATCAACAGGTCATCGACCTCTTTGAAGACGCACGTTCCAAGATTCACACCATGGCCCTGATCCATTCACAACTCTACCAGAGTCAACAATTTGGCCGGGTTGAAATGAAACACCACATTATGGAACTCGTCGACTATCTCGCGCAAATTTACGCAATGGGGAGAAGGATTAACAGCATTGTTGAAACCAATGAGACTTACCTTTCTTTAAACTACGCCATCCCCTGTGCTCTCGTCATAAATGAACTGGTCTCCAATGCCTTCAGGCATGCATTCAAAGGAAGAGATGAAGGAAGCATAGGAATCTATTTGCAAAAAACAAAAGACGGAAAAATTATCCTTACAGTCAAGGATGATGGAGTAGGACTCCCTGAAGATATTGATATCTTCAAAACGGATACCCTTGGCCTTAAGCTGGTTACGAATACGGTTAAAAAGCAGTTAAAGGGAGAATTGAAAGTTGAGCGCGATGCCGGCACGACAATCATCGCGGAATTTAGCATTATGGAGGAGGGGAAGATATATCATGCATAAAGTATTGGTGACAGATGATGAGGCATATATCGCCACACAGATAGAAGAACGTCTTACATCCATGGGATATGATGTGGTAGGTGTAGCATCTTCAGGCGAAGAAGCCATAGACATGTCCAGAACCTTTGTTCCGGATTTAGTTCTGATGGATATAGTAATGCCGGGTAAACTTAACGGTATTGGAGCAGCCAAAATAATAAAAGATGAACTTGACATTCCGGTGATCTTCTTGACCGCTTATACGGGAGACCAGTTAATAGATGAAGCAAAAAGTGCGGAACCTTCTGGATATATCGTAAAACCGCTTCAAACAAGAGAAATAAAAGCGGCCATTGAAATCGCCCTTTACAAAAAAGATGTAGATCGTCAGTTACATGAGTCTGAAGAGAAATACAGGTTACTGGTCAGCAACATCCCCTGCGTTGTGTTTACCGGCTATAGGGATTTTTCCGTTGATTTCATTGACGATAAAGTCGAAGAATTAACCGGTTACAGTCCGGAAGACTTTGATTCACGGAAGCTGAAATGGTCAGATATTGTAATTGAAGACGACATTCAAAAAATTGTGGAAGACTTCACTAATGCGCTGAAAGGCGATAAAAAGTATAGCAGGAAATACAGGATCAAGTCTAAAGAAGGTGAGATCCTCTGGATTTGGGAAAAGGGCCAGATTGTCTGTGATGATCAGCGTGAAATTTTGTTTGTGAGCGGTGTTTTATCCGACATCACTCATTACATCCGGGTAGAGGAAGAAAAAGAGAGACTGGAAGATAAACTTCGACAGGTTCAGAAGATGGAAGCCATCGGCATATTAGCCGGCGGCATTGCCCACAACTTCAACAACCTTTTGATGGGTATCCAGGGGAATGCGTCTCTCGCCCTTATGGACGTGGATTCCACATATCCCAATTATGAAAGGCTGAAAAACATCGAACAATATACTCAAAGCGGAGCAGAACTTACAGGCCAGTTACTGGGCTTCGCCAA
>CAZKGS010000113.1:0-7590 GCA_964552105.1 uncultured Syntrophaceae bacterium | reverse complement strand
AATAGTAATTTCGTTCCCCTGAACTTCAATTTTTGGCATTAACAAACCTCCTGTAAAGGAATTACTGATAAAAGCCCCAGCCCCATAGCTTTCCCATGACCAATACCAGTATCAATCGTTCTTTTAAATAGTAGATTATCTGTAACCTCTAAAATTCCATCATACAATACTGAAAATATACAAATCGAACACTCATTGTGCTTTTGCCCAGTAAGCATTTTTTCATCACTTCGATGAACAGTCAAGGCCTTGAATCCGCATTTTTCTCCCTGGCGCTGAAACCATGTAATTTGACTATC
The DNA here is from genome assembly GCA_964552105.1 of uncultured Syntrophaceae bacterium. GTDB lineage: Bacteria > Desulfobacterota > Syntrophia > Syntrophales > UBA6807 > CAZGAK01. The sequence goes on along the minus strand of CAZKGS010000113.1, from coordinate 7,291 downwards.
CATATCATAAAGTCCGAATCGTTTTCCATTCTTTTTAACAGAAGAATTTGCCCTTAATCGATATCTAAATTTATTTCCTATCCTTATGTATGGTGTAATCTTGTCGTCAATACTGATTGGTGGTAATGGTTGTTCCCAAAACCATTCATTTGGATTGATACGCCGCCAGTCAGGAATAACCCGACTTTGGACAATAGCTGCCGGCATTCCGGCTCTATTCCTTTCTGGCTCAAGCCGCCAAAACAAAACCCCTGGGGGACATTTTATACCCGGTTCGGAAAAAGCTCTGCAAAGCGTGGAATGCATTTCATAAGGATCAGCTAAATCCCGCCGAGCCTCTTTACATTTTAAGTTAAGATAAATCTTATGAAGATACATAAACCGCCTCCTTCCCAAAAGAAAGCCACTCAGAAACTACAAAGCGGGAACCAAACCTACGTTCAGCAAAAGACGATAGTAGCTGATCCATAACCATGCGTCCGGAACCATCCGATGATTCCAAAGAACATAGAATCTGCTCCGGAATAGTATCTGTTTCCCTGCTAAGTAAAGGATATGAACTGAAGGCTTCCTCTATAGTTTCATTTTCTTTAAACCCATCCTTCAGATAAACCGGCTCAGCAGGAAGATATGATTTCCTGCCAAGAGCAAGAACCCACTTTGGATTTTTTATCGCTTTTTGTATAACATTTAATAAATTTTCATCATCACCCTCCAGCCCAACAAGAAAAGCCGCGTCTGCAAGATAGTATCTTTGAGATATCACTCCATCTTTTGAAAGATCGCCATTTGCTTTTATTATGGTAAATGGTTCCGCACAACCCGCAGTTTGATAATCTCTTCGTAAAACACCCGGACGATCATGCCGCACCCCAAACCTAAGTTTAGTAATCGGCTCAAGCCTATCCCACTCATTACGGTCAATACCCATTGCCGCCGCAATCAAACCTATTATCCCGGACTTACTCGGCTCTTTGCCGGTATCGCGTTGATCAAACCTGCTGGTAGTCCCCCATGACTGCATGGAACCTTCCAATCTTAGCAGTAACGTATACACAGCTACACCTCCCTTTCAACTTCATTAATAACCACGTCAAGAAGCTCATTCAAAGATTTTTTCTCCTCTCCGATTTTTACGCCACTGTCGGTAATATCCATAAAAAAAGCTTTTCCTTCATCTCCATAAGCACCTGTCAATTTTTTATACTTTTCATCAAGACATTTGACTGATTTTATGGTAAGAGATTCCTCGCCTTTAACCCGTACTGGAACCTCAAAAGCATTGGCAAGATTTCTCGGGGCGCCGCTTTTGCGAACAGATATTACGACATATTCCACCGGATTGTGAGCTGCAAATGTATTTTGTTTTCCTGTCGGCTCGGAAACAATAAAACCTTCAAGAAATGCACGCAGTCCGCTAAGAGCAAGCTCATTATCTTTCTGAAGGTTATCTACCAGTTTTTCAAAATCCACTACTGTATATCTGTAAAAGCAAGCGGAGTTAAACTCTACAGTTCCCATCATATCAGAGCCGGGAATATCCTCCGGTTTTAAATCATCTATTGCAGTGTAAAAATCAAATTCCCTATCTACAGCATGAGTTGATATAGCGTGGGCAACCTGACAAGCAGCATATTGGTTCTTCTCTGGCATTACCGCAATCATTCTTCCAAACAATGCAATATCTAATGTCAAACTAGATTTATCTTCTTTCCCTGCAAGCGCTCCTGTGATTTTTTTAGAAACTTCAGATGGAATCTTTACTTTAAGTAATGTTTTGTATGATTCCTCTATAGCAACAGCAAGCGCGTCAATTTCTTCATTACTCAGAAAAAGAAGAACATCCGTTTTTAACTGTCCCGTCTTTTTATCTTTCACAACCTTTACTTTTTTAGCGCCTTCACCGATACAGCTTATGGCAGCCTCAATAGCTTTAAATATATCCTCATCTGAACAACCTTTAAGTTTTTTATCAAGCTTCGCCTTAATTTCATCGATGATACGTTTAGAACGATTGGCAAACCAAGCAACATTTTTATCCTTAAAATACTCTCTTACCGCGTGTTTGAGACACTGACTGGAAATTCTGGCGCGGCGGCGGCCTCCAAAAAACGCGTCTTTAGGCGCTCCTGTATCATCACGGTTTAAGTTACTCGGCGCGAAATTTTGTATTACATGAATTTCAATAAATTTCTTCATTTTAAGCTCTCCTTTTTGTTTATAGTTTTCATTCCATTTTCTTTGTTATCCGAATTTCCATAAAACTCCCTTGCCCATTTTATCTGCACCCATTTTTTTTGATGATTCCATGAAAGTAAATCGTCCAACAGAATGTCAAAATCAATAGAATAATCTTTAAGCAAAGATACTATCTGCCTCAGCCTGTGCGTAAGCTGTCCTTCATCAGAATCAAGCAAAGCAATAAACCTTTTTTCCACACTCGGCGATTTATCATTTTTCAAATAAAAAGCTTTACAGGCGGAAGAAATAGTTTGTTTCTGTCCGTGTGGTTCTCTGCGCCGCATAGCCCACAAGCCGGCAACAAGATAATAAACTAACCGTTTCCAGCCGTCATCGCCGCCTAAACGATACTCCACATAAGGAAAAGCCGAAGGATACAAGCCAGGTTCAAAAGCAAGGCTACGTTTTAACACCGCCCGCACTTTTGATTCTTTCTCTGCCATATCCTCCAATAAATCAATGAAAGTACTCATACCGTCACCTCCTCTTTAAGTAGTTTAATTTCTTTATTAAGCTTCGCGATTTCTTTCGCAATAATATCATCTGCTTTAACCATAGCGCGTATTGCCCACGCATCACTGCCGGCAATTGAATCCTGATGCAATTGCCATGAATCGGATAAAGCGTTACGTACCGCGACAAACCAATCGCGATGAATATCATCAGGATCTATATCAAGCGCATAATCCCGCAGTATTTCATGGAATTTTCTTTCAAGCATTGACCAGTAACATGGAAGTACATTCATTTGATCGATAAAATTAGTGATGTCCTTCTTTTCGGGTTTACGTTCCCCTCTGCTCAATAATGACTGTGCATAGGTCTCACATGCCGAATAAAGCGACTTATTTGTATTTTCAGCTTTCGCAAGGTATGAATGTATATCTCCTCTAATATATCGATCGCCTATCGCAACCTTAGGAAGAATAAAACTTTCTTTGCGCCAAAAAACAATGTTAGGCCGCGGCGGATTGTATTTTTGTCCAAGCACCATAATACTATCCGCTATCCTTTCCATGATATACCTTGTAAGAGCCACCATGTTATCAATTACTTTTGGAGCAAGTTGTGTATTATCTGGAAGAAGCGAGTCGAAATCACGCCAAACACCTTTTTCATGGAGATGAACTATAACCTTTCTTTTTTCTGTCGCCTTTGTCTCATTATTTTTCACATCAACGATAGCATATGCGAGCATCGGGTCAATAATATCGGATTCATCGTCGTTAACGCCTGAAGCAAAAGCTACTTCCGAAATTTCATTTGTATTATTATCGTTAAACCGGACAGAACGTCCTCTCCATGAATACATATCAGCTATTCCGAATATTTTTCGTTTAATCCCGGGTTTAAGATTTCCAACTGTTTCTGGAGGCCGCTCCCAAATCGGCAAGTCGTTCTTCAACACATCTTTATTTTGAGGGACAAGACAAAAACATAAAGTATCTAACAACGTTTTCCCTATAGGAATTACCATAAGCGCGCTCGCTGACGGAGAGGTGCCTGTATGCGCAATTTCACTCTTCCCTGTAGAAACCGCGAAAGTTTGTGCCGCAAGAAGCCATCTGACCGCGGCGGCAAAACTGATACTACCTGACATGGAAAGAGTAATATGATCAAATAATACTTTTGCATTATCCGCGTTATGTTCTGCGGCAAGCACTGTCCACGAACGCCAATTTTTTGGCGTAAATTCCGGTATTTGCATAAACGGATATTTATCATCAAACAAACAAAACCTATCTTTCCATTTTTCCAAATATTTCTGAATTTTATCTTCTGGCAAGCCTTCCTTAAAATATTTTTTTGCCTCATCAATATCGCACGGACCTTCAAGCGCGCGATAGAGCACCGCAAGCAGAAAACGGTGAAGCGCCACCGTAACTAAAGGCGATGGGGCTTCAATAACCGCAATATTTTCCACGTTGGTGAGCGTTGCAAGAATACCGAGTTCATCATATTCGCCACTCAAATACCGGACAGGTATCCATTTCTCATCTATTAAGTTATATCTACTCATTACGTCTCCTTTTCATACACTAATCCTAATTCCTTATCAAACCTAATGTTACTGCCTTCCACCCATCTATTATCTTCATCTAAAATAAACGGATAACAGTTGCGCAAAAGTGAACTCTTTTCCCATTCAGCAGGAACACCCGTTCCCCGCAACTGTTTCACAACATTTTTACGCGATACGGATATACCACGCAAAAATAATTTTTTTACAGTCAAATTATCCTGATTTATTCCATCACCAAAATTATCTTCAGGAAAGATTGGAATTACGATTATTGAATCTTCGCCCAATCGTGTTTTTGCTATTAGGGTATGATGAACTCCCGGTTCATCGTCATCATAGAGATAAAACCTGCTCGCGTCTTTCCAGCTTCCGTCATCAGGTAACCCTATAACTGACTGGTGAGCCATACTTTGTTGAGCTAGAGTTTCCCCATCAGAATTAATTTCAGCTTTTTCAAGCCTGCTAATTGTTTCTTCGTCTGTAGGCATAGCAATACCGTTATAAACTTCTATAACCAGAGATTCAATATGATCAGGAAGTATTATCTTGTCATTGTTTTTCAGGATTTCCCATGTCCTGATTAAAATATCTTCCCTATATACCTTATTCCACCACAAGGGTTCGCCGAATGAACCAGCACATTTTCCGGTAAGTCCCGCAATCAAAAGAAGCGGCTGATCAATCGGACGTTTTTCTCGCCGGTGCCGCCAAAGCCGTCCGGCTCTCTGTAACACAAGATCAACAGGAGCAAGATCGGTTATAAGCAGATCAAAATCAAGATCAAGGCTTTGTTCGACAACCTGTGTCGCTATAAGCACGCGCTTCCCGAAACGCTCCTTAAGCTTACCATTCTCATCTTCATTTTTTCCATAAATAGAAAGCACCGCGTCTTCGCGCTTCTGGCGTTCCTGCGCGGGATAGCGCGCATGAAAAAGATGAATTTCTATTCCGTCGCTTAATCGCTTTCCGATAATGATGCCATCTGATTCTATTATTTCTCCTGACCCGAACAAAACGTACAAATCCTGCGCTCTCTGCACAGTATTAACAATAATGCCAGCATAGCCACTATCCGTTAATTTATGCATAACACAGGACTTAATCTCTTCCAATGAAGAAGATAGTTGTTCCACAAATACCGTCTGCTGTCTGCCGATTTCAGACGAAAATGGTACCTGCCTACATCCATTATTATCAAATATTGTCAACCGAGGATAAACCGCTTCATGCTCCGGAATTTTTGTGCCGAGAGTATCCGACAGCCGCCTTCTAAATTCAGGCGGTAGCGTTGCGGAAAGAAGAATTATGCTAGAGCCAAGAGCACGAAGCCAGCGAATAAGATGAAAAAGAAGTGTGTTAGTATAAGCATCATAAGCATGTATTTCATCGAAAATAACAACTCTATTCGCCAAGCCCCAAAGCCGGACAAAATAATGACGCACCGGCAATATAGTAAGCAATGCCTGATCAATGGTTCCCACGCCATATTCCGATAGCAACGCGCGCTTCTTGCTCGTAAACCACTCGCCCGCGCTCACAGAACCGTTTCCCCCTTCAGCACATATTTGCGTCAAACGCACTTTTTGAAATGTATCATTAAGATAAGCCGCACCATGAACCAATTGCAAATCTATATTTCTTTTATCTGAAAAAGAATGAAGAAACGACAATGTTCGTTTAAACATAGCATTCCCTGTTGCTTTAGTCGGCAAAGCCATATACATTCCCCTATGTCCAAAACGCCTTTGCAGTTCAAGGTGAGCATAAAATGCCGCTTCCGTTTTTCCTTCGCCCATTGGAGCCTCTATAAGAATTACACTCGCGGAAGAAACCTTACTCACCGCTTCTGCCACAGCTTGCTGTAATGGCCGCGGAGGCATGCATTGTGGGAATACATCAGCAAACGATCTATATTTTTCGGAAAGAGGTGTTCGTTTTCCCCACCCAATAGCATCAAGAGCTTGTTCCGCTTTCTCACAACTTTGTTTAAACCATTTGGCTGGCTCACTGCAATTTGCGGCACTCCCAAAAGGAAAATAATCTTCATTTGAACCAATCCAATCAGCAAAACTGGCAAGACCAGAAATGAGCATGAAATCCGACCCAGAAAGATTGCACTTATCAGGAACCTTCTTTGCTCCAACGATTTCTTTAACAATATTAAATATTTCTTTCCAACATGGTTCCCAATTTCTTTTGTCAACACCATTTCGATTGCCGGAAAAATAATCTAAATCCTTCGGGGTTGCGCGGATTCCATGATGACAACCGACTGCATCCGCGCAATATTCAGCCAATTCTGCTTGCCATCCTACTTCTCGCAACAATCCTTCAAGTGCTATTTGGCTGACAAAATTATGCTTGATTGTAGTATCCGGCAGTTTGGGAATATTAAAACCTGTTTTTCGAAGTTGTTCTTTTCTTTTGGTATCTTTACATTGGAATCCAGGACAAGCCTTCCCAATATCATGACACGCAATAAGAAGCAACAACCAAGGAGATGATTCCTCCCATGGTAAATCTATACACTCAGCCATCCGTTTACATGTATGTTGGGGTTCTCGCAAGAGAATAGCCTGCACGCATGCCGCTACGTCAAGCATATGTAGAAGCAAAGGATGATAGATGGCAACTTTGTCGTTCTCCTTATTCAGTTTGGCCCATAGCTTTTCTATTGTATATATTCCCAAATTACCCATTTTTTTAACCTAAGTAACTTTAGCTTACTATTTTCAAAAAAAATCCCCGTCGGAACCACCGTGTTATCCTATTGTCGTTTGGTGTCTGATTTTTATTTCTTCACTCCCCCCAAGCAATAATAGGACTATCTAATTACACAGATTCACCATAAATAGAATTCGGATTGCCGATTTCCGTCCGCATCTTCTAATTTCAATCTGTGACAATTTGTCACAAATTTCAGCTGTCGACAAATTGTCACAGCTGAGCGCCGAATTCAGCTTCATTTACCCTCTTCCAAAACATCCACCTCCACAAACTCAAAGCTATTCATAAAAAACCACTCAA
>CAZKGS010000112.1:0-7615 GCA_964552105.1 uncultured Syntrophaceae bacterium | reverse complement strand
CAAATTTTAATCCTCGAAATATCCAATATATTCCTGTGGTTAAAATTTTCACCTTTCTTGAACTTGAACAAAATTGAACATTTTGCAAAGGTCTCACAATTTTTACATACAATCAATCATGAAATGAATGAAATTCTTAAGTGAAATTAATTATTGATTTATTTTACATCATTGGAATATGATGGTGCAAATGGTGCTTATATGATTTCAAAGAAACTTCTTATTATAGCTATTGCGATTTCTGTGATCGGCCACATGGCTGTCATAGCGTTATCGAGCATCCTGGAAATTGGCGGAAATCCCAATATGGACAGGGCTTTTACCATTCACTTCGAAGAGCAGGCGGAAATCTCTGACAATGCAGAAAAGGCACATTTTAAAGTCTCCCCGGGAAAACCCTATAACAATCCTGAAAATAAAATGGAGGATACCGTCGAACTCGGCAACAAAAACACAAAATACTACTCCTATCTAAAACAATTAAAAAAGAAAGTTGACAGGAGATGGTCATACCCCACAGAATCCTATGCCCGTAAAGAAAAAGGAATATCCATTATTAAATTTTCCATAACAGAAGAGGGAACGCTGGTCGATTCATGTCTCGTAGCATCATCAGGTTATGATTCTCTTGACAGGGAAGCCCTTCGTGTCATTCAATCGGCTGGACCTCTCGCGCCCCTTCCCAAAAGTTTTAATTTATCAAAATTACATATTATAGCAAAATTTCAGTATCGGTTAGCCGATTAATTTTTTAAATTTATGAATAACGAAAACAAGATCATTACCTTTTCATGCGTGGCTCATTTTCTCACCCACTTTTACGAGCTTATCTTCCCCGCGTTAGCCATACCACTGATGATTTCACTGAAGATGGACCTGGCAGATGTGCTGAAATTAAGTTTTCCGATGTATCTCCTCTTTGGGCTCGGCGCACTCCCATGGGGAATCATATCCGACCGTTATGGTAATCGCAAAAGCTTGATCGTCTTTTTCTTCGGAAGCGGAATGGGAGCGTTGATGACCTCTTTTTCTCACTCGGAGATATCGATTGTATTATCCCTTGCCACTATCGGTTTTTTTTCCAGCATTTATCATCCAGCCGGAATGGGACTAATATCACTGGGCGTTAAAAACAGGGGTATGGCCCTGGGAATTAATGGCGTAGCAGGAAATCTCGGTCTCGTAAGCGCACCTTTCGCAGCAGGTATCCTGAACTGGCTGGTAGGATGGGAAATGACTTACTTGCTAATCGGGATTTTCAGTATCTTGTGGGGAATCATTATGCTCCTGGTAGATATCGATGAAACACCAATACACGAAGAGACGGCAGGTAATGATTCAGCATCCGGCAATAACAATAATTACATAAAATATTTTGTGATTCTGTGTGTGATCATGACAATCGCCGGTCTCGCATACAGGGCAAATAGTATTGTCCTGCCTGCTTATCTTGAATTCAAGGCCGGATTCCTCTGGGATTTTTTCAAAAACATTCACTTTTCCAACCTGGAAGGCACGAAAACAATGGCGGCTACCCTGCTTACTTCAACAGTCTATATGGTTGGCATCTTTGGACAACTTGTCGGAGGAAAACTGGCTGACAAGTATGATCTCCGTTGGATGTATCTTATGTTTCATGGTTTGAGTCTCCCCTTTGTCATTCTTATGGGAGTTTTTAACCAGCAGCTTTTGGTGGCTTCTGCCGCTGTTTACATCTTTTTCTCACTGGGGATGCAGCCCATAGAGAACAGCCTGGTAGCAAAATTCACTCCGAATAAATGGAGAAGTACAGGTTACGGGATAAAATTCATTCTGGTTTTCGGTGTAGGATCACTGGCTGTCTATCTGGTAGGATGGATAAAAGATGCGTGGAATCTCGAAACAGTCTACTTTTTCGCCGGCGGGGCGATCGTCGTCCTGGTAATTACTATAATCTACCTGATCTGGACATCGAGAGGAACGGCATGCAGGAATATAGAGCGACCCGCTTCCTCGAGATAGCAATCCCGCAAATTCCTTTGATCTTGACACAAAATGATATTTCACCTATAGTGACTTGCCTCAATACCTTGGTTCTACAGGGAAAAGGTTTACCTCAAAAAACCATAAAATCATAAATTACGCATAAGGAGAGGCTTATGAACAGAAAATGCTGGATTTTGAGTTTGATAGGGCTGTGGCTGATCTTTCCATTACTTGTCCAGGCTGGGGAACTTACTGGTCGCCAGGTTATGGAGCAGCAGAAGGAACGGCACAAGGTAAAAACTGAAATCGGAGACGAAGTTATGCTTCTGGTCGACAAGGATGGGGGTAAAGAAAAAAGGCTGGTAAAGCGCTATGCCAAGGAAGTCGACGATGATCTGCATCGCTATCTGGTTGTCTTTCTGGATCCTGCCGATATCAAGGGAACCGCTCTCCTTACATGGGAACAAAAAGATCGTGATAATGACCAGTGGCTGTACCTCCCTGCACAGAAAAAAATGCAGCGTATCGCAAAGGGAAGCAAGAAAAATTACTTCATGGGTACGGACTTCACATATGAAGATATGGAACCGGAAGATATTGATAACTTTAACTACACAATTCTGCGTTCGGAAAAGCTGAATCAGGACAAGAAGGTTTCGGATTGTTACGTAATCGAGTCGATTCCGGCCAGCAAGAAAAAGATGAGAGAAAGCGGTTACTCAAAACGGATCATGTGGATAGATAAGGAAAACCTGTTTACCTTGAAGGTAGAGTTTTATGATCGCAGGAGCAGATTGCAGAAGGTACAAACCAACCATGCATTGGAAAATGTTTCCGAAACGGTATGGCGTGCGAAAAAGATCCTGATGAATCACCTGGAAAGAAAACATAAAACCCTTACCGGGATTACTTCAAGGAAGATCAACACACCTGTAAAGGATTCTGTCTTTACGGAACGCTTTATCCTTTCCGGTAAACACACACAGTAGAAAACACTATTTGAAGATTTTGTCGGAAAGAAAACAGAAATATTTCGTGAGTGCATCAGAATGTTGATACTCAGAGGTTGGGCCTATGCGGAAGTTCTTGTTGTGGAGCCAGTCCCACCGGTGGATTGTGATAGCCGGAGTCACCATCGTTACAATTCTGGCACTGTACAGTGCCCGTAATATAAGGATCGATGCATCAACAGAGGGAATGATGATCCAGGGGACTCCCGCCCAGGATTATTATCACGAAACCCTCAAAAAATTTGGCACAGATAACATCACAGTCATCTTTATTCACGATAAAAACCTTTTCACACCTGCAAAGCTGAAGCTCCTAGATGATCTCGTCTTCAAGTTCGAGGAGTTAAAAGGGGTGACTAAGGTCGAAAGCCTCTATTCCGTGACCAATTTTAAGGGAGTTGACGGAACCCTTGAGACCAATCCCTTAATGGACTGGCCACCTGAAACACTGGAAGAAGCCGAACAGGTAAAAGCAAATGCTCTTAGAAACCCTATTCTGCTTAAGAATCTGATTTCTAAAGATGGTACTGCTACGGCGATAAACCTCTTTATTGACGCGGACCCTGATGATCCTGAATTTAATGTCAAATTCTCCAGAAGGGTAGATAAGATTATAAAACCCTTCCAAAACAAGTTTGATAATATATTTCAGATCGGTCTTTCCTACACCCGCCGTTTGATTTCCGAAAACATCGTAAGTGACACGGTCAAGCTGGCGCCCATGGCAGCCCTTGTCCTCCTCTTAACACTTGTTATTTCCATGCGTTCCACCAGCGGGGCGCTATTACCCATGCTTACAGCGGGTACGAGCATCATCTGGACTGCCGGCTTCATGGCCCAGGTGGGTATTCCCCTGAATGTTCTTACCGTTATAGTCCCTTCTCTTATCATTGTCATAGGCTCGACAGAAGACATTCATATCCTTTCCGAATATCTGGAAGGTATTGAAGAATCAGGGGGGAAGAGGGATGAAGCCATCAGGATTATGTCGGGTAAAGTCGGCACGGCGGTACTCCTTACCTCTATAACCACTTTCATCGGCTTCCTGTCCATTACGCTAAACCAGATAACGCTGCTCAAGCAATTTGGTGTTGTGGCCGCTTTCGGCCTTTTCGTTAATCCCATTGCTACCTGCATGCTTGCCCCCGTTTACCTTCATTTCTTCGGTTCTGTCAAAAGCAGAGCAACGGTTGAGCACAAGGCAAGTTCCGCGGATCGTTTTTTTGGCTTTCTTGCCGATAAAATTATAATGATTATCAACAGTAACAAACGTCTCGTTCTTAGCTCTTTTCTGGGATTGGCTGTTATCATCGGTTTTTTTACATTGTCGGTCAACGTGGATAATGATCTTCTCGGTTATTTCAAAAAGGATTCGGCCATACGGTACCGGAGCCGGATACTTCATAAAGATTTAGCCGGAGCACAGACCTTCTTCATCAGAATCAGCGGCGGATTCCCCGGGACTTTCAAGCAACCGGAAAACCTTGCCCAGATTGCACAAATACAAAAACACATCGCGGAAAAAGGGCTGTTCGATAAAACAAAATCCCTGGCGGATGATATTTCTCTTATACACAGGGAAATGAATGACGGTAATGAAAAGTATTTCAGGGTGCCTGATTCCGCGGATCTCATTGCCCAGTATCTCCTGTTTCTGCACAGGGATAAAATCTCCCGTTACGTTACTGCGGATTTCGGTGAGGCAAATATTCTGGTGAGACACAATATCAGTTCATCCTATGAGCTTGCCGATGCCCTCCAGGAGCTTGAAGAGTATATCAAGAAAACCATTAACCCCCATTTCCTGTGGGGCTTTACCGGTGAAAACATCCTCGTCAATGCGGCTGCGGACAGTATGGCCGCGGGACAGGCACAGTCACTCTCCCTGGTACTTGTCGTTATCTTTATCATTATGTCTATTCTGTTTGTGAATATTAAGGCTGGCGCTTTGTCTCTCGTTCCGAACCTGTTTCCCATCGTTCTTAACTTTGGCATTATGGGCATATTTGGCATCCCTCTGAATACGGGAACGGCCATGGTCGCGGCAATCGCCATCGGAATTGCCGTGGACGATACGATTCATCTCATGAGCCGTTATAACACGGAGATGCGCGTCCTGCAGAGTCAGGACAAGGCTGTGGATGTGTGTATTCACGCTGAAGTGAGACCGGTCATTTCAACGTCTGTCGCCCTGGCCCTGGGATTTGCTGTGCTGGGATTTTCCAATTTTGTTCCCGTTATCAGTTTTGGCCTTCTTTCAGCAATGGTTATGATATTTGCCATAATCGGAGATTTGTTCATTACCCCGATTTTACTATCTTCAACTCAACTGATGACCTTGTGGGATATGATAGGTCTTCAGCTGCAAAAGGCCGTTATACAAAATGCGGAACTGTTCCGGGAACTTAAACCATGGCAAATGAAAAGAATAGTTTTGCTTGGAAAGGTACAAACGAAAGATGCCGGGAATTTGGCAATTGAACAGGGTGAAGAAGGATCAAGCATGTATCTGCTCCTTGAGGGTACTGCAGAAGTAGTAATGAGAGATATAAAAACAGGTAAAGATATCCTTCTTACAAAGCTGAATCCCGGCGATGTCTTTGGAGAGATAGCACTCGTAGAACCCGGTCTCCGATCAGCCAATGTGCGTGCCCTGGAGCCTATCAATTATCTCGAAATTGACTGGAACGGCCTGAAAAGAATTCAAAGAATTTATCCTCGCATTGCCAGCCGTCTGTTCCTGAATCTGTCACGGATTCTGGGGGGACGTCTGGTACAGACGGACAAACTTCTATTTGGAATAAAATAAATCTGAAAGGATGTATGATTATGAACCGGACAAAATATATTATCGCATTTTTCTTGGTCCTCTTTCTGTTTTTCAGTTTCCAGCAAGCCATAGCATCTGAGGACCTGAATCTTTTAAATGATCTGGATCAGGAAATGGCTCCTCAAAAAGATACCGACACTTCTGATGACTTGGACCTCCTGGGTGAACTGGACACGGCACCGACTAAAAAGAAGGAAGATCGACTTAAGTACCTAACCCAAATCGGCAAGAATTTAGAGGGAAGTATTCGACTGCGCGGTCACGTTTTTTACCGGGACCCCGTTGATCGTGAAGGGGTTGATAAAAGGAACCCTGTTGGAGAAGCGTTACTCAGATTTAATACGTGGACCGGGAGCGACACACTGCGGCTCAATATTTCCGGCTGGCTCGAGGCAGGGACACAGCAAGACACATACGAAGGTAGCTTCCGGTGGCCCCAGGACAAGGATCACCAGAGGCACTATCTGGAATTGAATGAACTTTACTTTACCCTTTTCCAGGACAGCTACGACGTAACACTGGGCAAAAAGATCTTTCAGAACGGGATTTCAACGCTATACTCACCCGCCGACAGGTATCGTCCCACTGATTCCAATGATCCCATGGACCCAAAGGATTTCGGCATGTGGCAGGCAAGAGCTGATTTCTATCTTGACAAGCATACCTTAACGGCGGTGATATTCCCTGTATTCAACAGCGGTAAAAGTCCCAGTGGACATTCCCGCTGGTCGGACACAACGGGAGATTATAACATATACGAGGAGGATACATCTGACAAGGAAATCGAGGAAGATTTCCCTACCATTTCGATCAATAACGTCGGCTATTTTGCCAGGGCCAAAACGACCTTCCGCGGCTGGGACTTGTTTGCATCGGCTTATCACGGCTTGAATCCATATTATGTCCTGAGGGAAGAAACCCGGGGATCTAAAACGGTAACCATAAAGGAGAACGTGAAGGTAGGCAACTATGCAGCCGGTTTCTCGACGGCTTACAAAAAGTGGGAGTTTCATGGTGAAGGTTTGTTTAACTTCAGCTATGACGGAAAGGACGATCATTATATCAGCTATGTGGGCGGATTTACTTACACCATCGATGAATTGGCAAAAAAACTCTTCCTGGAAAAAATTGATATAACCATCGAATATGCTGGTGAGATAATAACAAAAGAACAACATGCCGACGGCTATACGGAAAGCTCCCGAAAGAGCAGGCTGGGTCGAAATGATATCTTTACCCGTATGAACTTTAAATATGATGAAGATCTGAGCTTCCAATATGTTTCGGATTTTGAACTTGATCCGACGGGTCGCTATAATAAACTCCAGTCCGAATACAAGATAAGGCAGGGTCTTGTCTGGATAGTGGCCTTTGAATTCTTCAATGGAAAAGATGATAGCTACTATGGAAGATGGTCTCGAAATGATCGGACGATAACATCTTTGAAATACAGTTTCTAAGGCTTTTTTACACGGAAAAATTTTATTTTCGTTGACACGTCCCTAAAAAAAGTGGATAGCTATTTGCAACCTAAAGCTGACAGCTTCGTAACAAGCCAAGAATTTGCCAATTTGTCATTCCCGAGGAAGCGGGAATCCAGTAATTACATGTAGTTATAGATTCCAGATCAGGCCTGTCCTCGGCTTCGATCGGGGAGTGGAAATAACAAAGCGGCAGAAATTCGGACTTTTTACGAGACTATCAAAACTAACATTAAAAGGAGGGGAACAGTTATGAGTTATGAGGCAGTTTTAGTAGAGAAAAGAGAAGAAGGAAAAATAGGTATTATAACATTAAATCGTCCTGATGC
>CAZKGS010000111.1:0-7626 GCA_964552105.1 uncultured Syntrophaceae bacterium | reverse complement strand
ATGACTCCATAAAGGAGAAAGACACTCTGTACACCTCCGAGACCGAAGAAATTCAGGTTGTTTATCAGATCGAACCAGGAGCCGGCTGATTTGACCCATATTGTTGCGCCGAAACCGAAACCGGCGACTGCCAATCCTGTAACCATTCCTTTTTTATCCGGGAACCACTTTACTCCGACGGCGATGGGGACAACATAGGCCAGTCCGATTCCGGTGCCGCCGATAACTCCGATGAAGAGCAACTGGGCAAAGAATGAAGATCCGAAGAATCCACCCAGGATGTAACCGGCGCCAAGGACGAGTCCGCCAATGGATGCCAGCTTTCTAGGTCCTGTCACTGCAAGCATTCTTCCGGAAAGGATCATTACGACTGAAAAAACCAGAAGACCGATTGAAAAAACCCATGCCGCCTGAGTAGCGCTGAAGCCGTACATTCCACCCTCAGCTACGGACAGGGTCAGCTTGGGTGTAAAAACGGACCACGCGTAGATAGCGCCGAGACACAACTGGATTAAAACGGCGCCTATTACAACATACCAACGATTCATTAATTTTTCTTCTGCCATTTATTCTGCTTCCTCCTTCTTGAAACTGACAAATTTATACCGCTTAAATATTATGACTTTCTTACAAATTGCCGCATCAATTATCCAAAATTGGAGCAAATGTCAAATTAAATTTTTGCTGTCAATTTTCGATTTTTGAGATTCGTTCAAGATCTTTCTTTGAATTTACGTTGAGGAACATCCTTTCCTGCGGATCGAAGGATGTTATGACATCGGCAGGTATCGTTAAGGTTTTATATTTTTTATACAAGATCCTTATTTTCAGGTTGTCACCATCAATAAGCCTTTTAATGGAAGAAATGCACTTTTTTGAATAAATGGCATGGAGGGGCTGAAGTCCATCGGATGCTTCGGGGACAACGATGTCATAATGTTGAGATCTTTCAATCATATGTTTGATAAATCTTATGTCCAGGAAGGGCATGTCACAGGCCGACACAAAACAGAGTTCAGATGATGAATAAAAAAGGCCTGTATAGATTCCTCCCAATGCGGCCTTTCCCTTGATAAGATCGGTTACGATCTGAACATCATAATCAAGATATTCAAGGGGGGAATTGGTAACCAGAATAATTTCGGCAAAGACCTCTTTGAAAAGCCTTATAGTTCTGTCAATTATGCGCTTTCCTTCAACTTCAACGAAGGCCTTGTTTTCTCCGCCCATCCTGATGTTTTTTCCACCTGATAAAATAATTCCTGTCATGAAACCTTACCGATCCATCTTGAACGTATTTTCCTTCAGAGACGTATACATGAGCCGTAAATGTATGTCAACACTATGCGCTGGTTCATGGAAAAGAGACCTTTTGACATAATGTCCCCGACATAGTATGTCTTCTATCCCAATATAAGCAGATTTGAGATCGAGGATACATGAATTCTGTTTCAATGGAAAATAAGGAAAATTGGCAGCCTGTCATTAAAGATGGGATGGTGGCAGCGTGGCCTATCTGCCTCGGGTATCTTCCAATCGGGTTGGCCTTTGGGGTTATTGCTCAGAAGGCCGGTCTCCATCCCCTGGAAATCGGCCTTATGTCTCTTTTCGTATTTGCAGGGAGTGCCCAGTTCATTGCCGTATCCATGCTCAGTTCAGGAGCTGCCATTGTTCCGATTGTTGTCACCACATTCATGGTTAATTTACGGCATTTACTAATGAGTTCGTCTCTGGCTGTTTACCTGAAGGGTCCCGGCAAGGGGTGGCTTTCACTATATGCTTATGGAATTACGGATGAGAGTTTCGCCCTTAATCTTACAAAATTCAGGGATGAAGACTGGGACTGGCGGAGGGCGCTTGTTGTCAATCATACAGCCAATATTGCCTGGATAGGAAGCACCATGGCAGGTGGGTACGGTGGAGAATTCATTCCCTCCGGGGCCTTTGGGATTGATTATGCCCTGATTGCCATGTTTATCTGTCTTCTGGTCTTTCAATTGAGGGGGCTGCTCTATACAATCATTGCAATTATTGCCGGATTCCTGGCCGTTATACTGTCAATAATACTCCCGGGCAATTCCTATATTGTCATTGCATCGGTCATAGCCGCAACGATCGGTGTTTTCTTGCGGAAATCGAAGATTTTCATGGAAAGGGGGCAGGGGTAGTGATGAATGCTGATTATATGCTCGTTATCCTTGGAATGGGTGTTGTCACTTATATTCCCCGGTGGTTCCCCCTTTTTTTTCTGTCGCGTCGCCAGTTACCCGAATGGCTCGTTGGGTGGCTTGATTTTATTCCTGCGGCAATACTGAGCGCCCTTGTTTTGCCCTGCCTTGTGACTACCGGTGAGCCTCGGCAACTGGATATTCTCCGGCCGGAGTTACTGGTTGCCGTACCCACGTTTATTTTTGCACTGAAGACGAAATCGCTGGCAGGAACCGTCGTTATCGGTATGTTTCTTTTCTGGCTTGTGGGGATTATCTTCTGAAAAGAAATATATTCTGCGAAGGTCTCATTCTGTTTGCTTTTCGTTTCTGATTTAATATCCGAGTTTGCGGTGTACCCTGTTCAGAAGAGGTTTACCTGACAGGTACCGTCCGAGATTTTCCCGGAAGAGGATAATCGCAGTTTCATCATACAGGGAAAAGAAACCGCCGATGTGTGGGGAAATAATAACATTTTTAAATTGCCAGAGCGGACTTGAAGACGGAAGAGGCTCTGTATCAAAGACATCTAACCCGGCGCCGGAGATCTGACCGTTTACAATCGCTTCGATCAGTGCTTTTTCATCCACCGTTTTGCCGCGCCCTATACTGATAAATATGGAAGAAGGTTTCATTGCCTTGAAGGCTTGTTCATCCAATAAGTGAGTTGTTTCAGGTGTTGCCGGTAGCACGTTGACAATGATGTCACTGGCATGGAGCATGTCATGAAGACGATCGGGTCCATAATAGAAATCTGGAATTGAGCCGTCCGGATCACCGGTGCCGGGCAGGATAAAACCCCTGCCTTCGGTTTCACCCTGATTTCGTTTACAGGCCAGTACGTTCATTCCAAATGCCTTTGACATTCTGGCAATCTCCCGGCCAATCGATCCATATCCCAGAATGCCTGTCGTCTTTCCTCTCAGGAGGGGCAGGGCAAATGTCTTCCACTTGTTTTTGGGTTCAGGCCATAGACGCTCACGTTGATTGTCTAAAATCCCGGGGATGTTTCGACTCAGCGCCAGGATAAGTGCGAAAGCATGTTCGGCAACGGCTACACTGTTCGCGCCGCTGGCTGTTGTTAATTCCAGATGTTGGGGAATTGCATCAAGAGGGATATGGTCCGCGCCTGCGAAATGGATTTGAATCCATTGGATACTCCATCGGGGAGACCATATTTTTGGAGTATATATGGTATATAAAACATCCGCATTAGGATGATTATCCAGGGCTGTGGCAACTTCTTCCGGGGTCCGGGCCCTTTCACTGTAAATTGTAATATCTTCCGAAAGGTCATCCAGAGCAGTCAGATGATCTGGTTTGAAGCCGTGTACGATAAGGACGGAAAGCTTTTTCATGGTAAAATACTTTTTGTTAAGTCATTTATTGCAGGCTTTTACAACATAACCATACTTTCAACCGGAAATCGACGATTTTTCTAATGAATGGCATCGTCTTTCAGTTTGATTTCCCTAATGTCTTGATGCTTGAGATTGACGAATTCCGGGACAATACATGCATGTTTCTCTGAGTTAAATCTTGAAAGAAGTACCGGAGGGCTGTCATTCCCATTTTCGTTAATATGAGTTAAGAAAATCTCTGTAAAAGGAGTATTTATCTTTGATGTGAATATCAGCCATCGGCTGTTCGGAGACCAGCTGTGCCATGAATTCATAATGTCCGTATTACAGCTTAGTTTTCTGGCAATACCTCCTTCGGCCGGTACAATATAAAGCTTGCTGTCAGGCTGAATTGCTAACCCCGTTTCGCTCCGGGTGAATATAATCCATTTCCCGTCGGGAGAAAATCGTGGGAAATAGTTGCTCTTGCCATTGTGGCTGGCGCCGATAAGGGGTTCTGGAACACCTCCCTTTCCGCCGTTAAATGGTACCCGGTATAGGTCAAATCGAATTTTGTATTTTTTATTCAGATCTGAAATCCGAACTCCCTGCTCAATATCGAAATATCCCTTGTCCCCTACAATCATAAGCAATTTTTTATTTACCCTGGCCCGCGCATAAACGATATATTTGCCGTCAGGGCTCCATGCCGGGCATGTCTGAACATAGTCCGGGTCATCAGCACCGGGGAGAGAGAAAAATTTATTTTCTTTTATCGAATAGCAGGCAATCAAACCCCGGATGGGAAAAAAGAATTGCGAAAAATCGATATCGGGTATCATTGTAAAAAACGACGTTTCCTTGACCGTACTGATCACGTGGTTACAGTCGGGAGAAATCCTGGAAAAAAGTCCCATGCTTTCAGACTTGTCCGACCGCTGGAAGTCGTTCCAGGTAATAAAGTCGTCAGCACTTATAGAAATGTTTTCTCTGACTGCCGTTAAGACATATGCACCTTTGTCTTTTTTGTAGTCCATGTCCATGCCAAACATTTTTCCATCTCTGGAGAAAGAATGGCAGTTTCCACATACGGGCAGCTTTTCCATAACGACGGGTGGAGTTTCATACGAAGAAACATAGCCCAGACGCCATTTTGAAAGCTCCGGATGTTTTTTTGCTTTTGCAAAAGGCAGCGGCATTTGCTGGTAAAATATCGGTGCTCCGACCTTATCTTTTGAAGTAGATATGGTGATGCTGCTTCTGGTTATAATCTCGCATGATTTTTCATCGTTGACGCCAAGGATTGTTATAAATGCTTTTTTTTCGACAGAATTTGCCTTTATAGTTTCCCAAATATTTCTATCCGGTGTCCATTTGTTTTGGTCTGTCAGAAGATAAATTGCATGATCATTGTTTTCAAAAGATATGGTGATAAGCCACATCGTGGAATGGAGGTATTGATCTTCCCAGATAAATGTGGGGGATGCCATATCTATGGGAAAGATTGTTCCATTGTATGGATTAAATATATCCGATTCAGGATAATATTTGTCCTTTTCGGCCCGTGAGATAATTGTTCCAACTATGTTTTTAATTTCAAGAGGTTGACTGCCCTTAACGGAGGTTCTGTCAGACAGATAAATATCTTTATGCAGGATATTCGTAGAAAGACTGTTTCTGTATGTACATCCTATAAAGATCGCAAGGAGTACGAGTATGGGGATTTTTATATCTATCTTTTTCGTCAACTGAGTAACCACGTCAAGAAAGCTAATGACATTATTTCATAAATTCTTCAGAGGAAGGTTCTGGAACCACGATACGAACAGAATATCTTTATTTAATCCGGTGACTTCCGATACATTTGTATGTATATTTCCCTTTCATGAAAACATTGACGTATACATCAGACGTATCCAGGCTTTCATCAATACAGAAAGTTTCAGCAATTACCGGCCAGGTTCCCGGAACGGCGTAATAGCTGGGACTCATCTTTTTGGACCACCTCTGCCCGGATTTGGAAAAACCCACTTTTATCGGGCCGACAGGTTTGGGCCGATCCGTGAAATAGACAAAAAGAACAAATTTTTCACCGGGTTTTGCAAGTTCCTTAAACTTGTTAGTGGAGATTCCATGTTTTTCGACATCCGGGAGGGAATCAAAGCCGTGGGAAAATTTTCCGGGGTTTTGTGTTACGGTTTTGGATGGAACAATGTAAATAACATGGTTGGGTGTTTCGGGATAAAACGTTATGCTCTCAAGCTTTTGAATATGAATCATCGAAAAATCTTTAGACAGTTTCCTGGCGCTTATCCTGCCGAAGACGCCATCAGGTTTTAGACCTTTTTCACGCTGGAAATCGATCAGCATTTTTTTATGCTCATCATTTTTCTTAAACATTCCCCCTTCATTATGGAGAATCCATTTTTCAATTGCTGCAGCCTCTTTTTTGTCCGGTTTTCCCGTCCTGTAAACTATATGATTTATTCTCATATCTCTTCTGCCGATACGGTCGAAAAACCCTGTCAAAAGATCAAGGGCGATAGTGCCATCTGGGTTCTCGACATAATCCTTGATCATTATGAAGCCTGGCGCAAAAACGGAGGAATCAATCTGTTTATCAATATTGACTGTGGCCTTGGGATCAACTTTTACATATGGTAGAGATTTCAATTCACCCATTTGTGACATAAAAACAGCGGCAACTGCCTGTGTCATTGTAGTATCCAGTTTTTCCAGCTCAACAGCTTTTATGTCAGGCTTTTCTTCTCCTTTTACGAGATTTAAGGGGTTTACTTTCTTGAAATCGATATTTTGACAGGCGACAAATCCCAGGACGCACAGTGTTATTACAATTGATAGCAACTTTCTTTTCATCTTCAGCTCCTTAATGAATATTTTATCCTATGAAGCGTAGCCAATAATTCGGGAAATAGATACTACGTTAATTGACATGATCACTTTCCAAAAACTTTTTCCCTGACGTATTTTATGGGCTTTAATACAAAAGTGTTAGCAAACCATCCACTTATGTTTCTCGTTTCCGGGGAGGACTGAAGTCCCACGTTTAACTGCATAGTTCTTTCTTCACCATATATAATGAGCCTTGTCACGTTCTTCGGACCTTGATATGCAATGCCAACTGGCACTTTGATGAGCGATGGAAGAAAAGTGACTAATCCCATTCCCTGATCAAAAATTTCCGTCCACATCAACATGGTAAACCAGAAATTGATCTCCCGATTTATACTGTGATCGAATTTAAGCGGTCCCTTAAATTCACTTAGAGTTACATTGGAGTGAAATCCTGGTTGAAAGGAACCTGTACCCGTAAAGCTTATTGCAGCCGATGTGTCGCCTTCCGGGTCGCTCATACCGGTGCCACCGCCGTACGCATAGGCTGAATGGACAGGCATTGCTATGCTGATAAGTAAAGCCACGACAATCGATAAAACAATTCTCATAATACACCCCTTTCTACATATGTAACTGTTTGTTTTTATCTGGTTTTATGCTTGAGGATTAGAAATTACAACTAACTTATTATATATACGAGAGAAAGCAGTTTGTCAAAGATATTCAATGCTGAAAATGCGTGGCCGGTATGCTTTGATCAATCTCTTACGTGAGGCTATCCCATAAATAACGGCGCACCTGGTCTTGGGACATGATATCTTCGGCCTTCTTTCGGCTCCAGATAAAAATCTTTCAGCTTTTTTGCATCTACCCCCATAACAATCTCAAATTTCACCCCCCCTGTATCTTCATCCACTAAAGACGACAAATATAGAAAAACCTTGACAAATAATTCCATCTTAGTATTGTAAATGCCGGGTTTATTGAAGTTGTAGCAATTAAGGACAATACCCCCTTTATCATCAAGAAAGAGATAATCATGGGCAGATTATAAACAAACCCCGTTTCTCAAATGGAGAGATGGGGTTTCTTGTTTTTCCCTTCAGATTATATTTTACGAAGGCATCAATTTTGAACAATCAACAAAAAAGGGATTTACGGCTTAACTGTCGTAAATCCCTTAATTTTCATGGTGGGTCAGGGCAGAATCGAACTGCCGACAC
>CAZKGS010000110.1:0-7647 GCA_964552105.1 uncultured Syntrophaceae bacterium | reverse complement strand
TTCAAGCGCTTGATCCCTGATTTCATCTGGTGTGATAGGCTGGTTCGGATTGCCTTTTTTACTGTAAAATGCTCCAACTATGGTCTGGGAAATAAATACTTTCTTTGGGATATCCCACTTCGGTTGAACCTCAACATCGATACCATACATTGTTCCTTCGGGATCGACGATTTCGGGAAGACCGTAAGGCATCCAGATGCATTGAAATTCTTCCTTCTGACCTAATGGGTTCGGATCCTTCTTCCATGCCTCCACATAATCCCAATTTACTTTTCCTTCTGACATTTTGCTTACCTCCTTTTCGCATTATTTGGTTTTTGGCTGTCTTTTGATAATACTCGATACTTAAATCAGTTTCGTTTTGTTCGGCCACCTCTATTGTAATTGAACAATATTTAATGTCGACACCCGCCTCCAATGAGATATAAAATTTCATTGGAGGCCTCACATCGGCAACTTTAGGACACCGTATGTCATAGCTTCCACCCATAATGTCCGGGTTAGATTAATTATGTTCCAGAGGTTCTCCCTTTGGAATCGTTTCTTCAGATTTATGGTTGTCAGATGACAATTGATACTCTTCTCTATGGGCCCCTCGCACAAGGCGGTAATTATTTCCCCCATCCTGTCGCTTTTGTCGGAAATGTGTCTTTCCAGCGCACCCATATCTCCCGGCAATCTTTCAGTTTCAGGAGCCATGAGAATGATTGTTGTTCTTTCACTCTTCATATTCTCTGATCGTTATCCACGTCCTCCTTATCTGTCCCGTGTGCCTGATTGACTTCCATTTCTGTCCCGACCTGGTGATCTTTATAAATCAGTTCACCACTGTGATAAATAGCTTGAATGCCTACCAGATCAGATCTTCTTCTAAGAACCTTTTTCATCTTTTAACCCCCTCCCCTTTTTCCGTTATTACTGATTAAAGAATCTTATTTTTTTACACCTTAGGGAACCTGAAGCCAAAGAAGAACTCCGGAAAACGCAGAACTATCAACTATTCTATGATTTCCAGAAACGCCTTCTTCTGAAGTTTTGATGATGCGGCACTCAAAATGGTCCTCATTGCTTTAGCTGTTTTTCCCTCTTTCCCTATAACCTTTCCCATGTCTTCCCCGGTAACTCTCAATTCAATCACAAAAGTCTTCGTTCCTGTTATTTCTGAAACTTCAACCCTCTCAGGATAATCGACTAAAGTCATAGCGATACTTTTGATCAAATCTCTCATGATAGTAACCTCCTTCGGATTCCAACAAGATAATAGACTTGACGGACAATCACTTGAGCTTATTGGATTGCCTCTGTTCTTTTAACAACTGATTACGTGACTTTCACGTTTGCTGCTACCAGACCTTTCTGGCCATTCTCGATATCGAAACTTACGCGCTGACCCTCATATAAAGTCTTGAAGCCACTGTCCTGAATAGCGGTGTAATGAACGAAAACATCTCCCCCTTCTTCCTTCTCGATAAATCCATAACCTTTCTTCTCATCAAACCATTTCACTCTACCTTCTATCATTTGTCTACCTTCTCCTTCTTATGTAACGTTATTCTATCCTTCGATAAAATGAATACGACCAATCGAAGAAAAAAATCGAGCTGAGTTGTTCTTAAATTATTAGGACAAATAAATAAATGGGGTGAATACTGTATTTTTTAATAAAAAATACAGTATTCGGACATGGGGTTGCTATGTAATCCGATAAATGTGAATGCCGTTTTGAATAATATTCACAGAATGCTTCACCATTTATTTTGGACAAGGGTGTCGTTAAGTGATAGTATTATAGTAAATTTTTTGAACCTGCCATGTGAGGCCTTTTCATGAGAAAAAGAAAAATTGTCATAGCTGAAGATCATACGATACTCCGGGAAGGATTACGGGCGCTGTTATCTTCGACCCCGGATCTTGAAGTCATAGGGGAGGCAAAAGACGGCCTCAATGCCATACGATGCGTTGAAACCATGAAGCCCGACCTAATATTGATGGACCTCTCCATGCCAAGGACGAGCGGCATGGATGCTATCAGGGAAATCAAGAAACGATTTCCGGATACAAAGATCCTGGCTTTGACCATTCACGACGAAGACGAGTACATCTTGGCGGCCCTTCAGGCCGGAGCTGACGGGTATGTCTTGAAAGATGCCACGCAGGGTGAATTAATAATGGCGATAGAAACTGTTCTGGCTGGAAAATCATATCTTAGCCCCGGAGTTTCCGAAAAGGTGATAAATGGGTACCTGGAAGGGAAAAAGAAGTTCAAGAAAAAATCGGCATGGGATACCGTCACTCACCGCGAGCGAGAGATACTGAAGCTGATTGCCGAGGGACATAAGAACAGAGAGATTGCTGATTACCTGTGCATCAGTGTAAAAACCGTAGAGAAGCATCGAGCCAATCTTATGAAAAAGTTAAGCCTTCATACTGCCTCGGCTCTGACAGCCTTTGCCGCAAAAAAGGGATTGATCGTAAAGTAGCAGTTATTCCCCGACACGCCACGACGATAGAATGGTGGTTCCCTTCCCTCGTATGGACTTGACAACAAAAGACCCGCCCGACATTTCAGCCCGGTTTTTCATGCTGGCAAGACCTAATCCTCTTTTGGAACCATTTTCATAAAGGATGTCCTTCATGTCAAATCCCTTCCCGTTATCTTCAATGGTCAACTCTATTATTCCTTCTGTTTTCCTCAGGGAACAGCGAATGTGGTCTGCATTGCTGTGTTTGGCGATATTGTTCACAGATTCCTGCAGGATTCTGTATATTACTATCTTTAAATCGTCGGGGACGTCGTGTTCCAGAATGTCAATTTCTTTATCAATGTGAATGTCCGGACAGATTTTCTGAAATTCCCGGCAAAACCAGGAAATGGCGGCCAGGATCCCCAAATCATCCAGGATGGATGGCCATAAATTCACACAGATTCTTCGGATTTCTTCAATCCCGTTTTGCGCTATAAGAATAAGAGTTCTTATCTTTTTAACGTCAACGTCAGGCGGCGCTGTACCCCTGTCTATTGGACTTACAACATTCTCCACACCAAATTTAATGGTTGTCAAGATTTGCCCAATGCTGTCGTGGAGTTCCTGAGCAATGCGTTTTCTTTCATCTTCACGAGCTGTTAATAGTCTGGAAGAAAGAGCCCGAAGTTGTTTTCTCGACTCACGCAGCACATCCTCCGCCCGTTTTCGGTCGGTGATGTCCCGCGTGACTCCCAGAATTTCCACAGGCCGGCCCTCTGGATCTCGGAGGAATGTCATTTTGATCTCGACCCAGATTACGGAACCGTCCTTACAAACATGCTCAAGCTCCAGTGCCCGCACTCGTGACAAGTCCTTTTGCGCCTTGCTTTCTATAGCCAGCTCTTCCGCAAAAGCCTTATTAGCGATATCTAAAGAGGCCGGGGTTAAGGTCCTCCCCACCGTCTGTCCCATAACTTCTTCAACACTGTAACCCAGCAGGCGTGTAATGGAAGGACTGACGTAGGTATACCAAAGGTTCATATCTACGGTCCAGATTACATCTGATACATTATCAGCAATAAGACGGTGCTTTCTCTCGCTTTCCTGCAGCTCCCTATCCATACGCTTGTGCTCGGTAATATCTAAAAGTGATACTACGCTCCTTTTTGTTCCGGGGATTATGGCCATGGCCCCAAGAATATCCTTCATATTGCCGTGTCTGTCAGTGGCCAGGAATTCATAGTTTCCTGGAGCCGCATCCGGATCAAGTCTTCTCAGGCAATGATACTCTTTCACTCTTTTTGAATCGTCTTCCGCAACCAATTCTGTCCACCTTTTCTTACCTTCCACCTCTTCTTTGGAATAGCCGGACAATTTTTCAAATTCCCTGTTCACCAAGGAGACTATCATGTCATCCTCAATGATTACAGTTGCAGTGCCGGTTGTTTCAAAAACGGTTCGATACCTGTTTTCAGATTCCTGCAGCATCCTCTCCGTCTTCTCACGATCTTTTATCTCTTCCATCAATTGCTTGTTTTTCATTAAGAGTTCGGCGGTGCGCTTTTTTACGCGCTGTTCCAATATATCGTGTGAATTCCGCAGCGCCTTCTCCATCCGCTTGAGTTCGGTGATGTCCCGTCCCACCGACTGATACTCGATGAATTTTCCTTCGTTATTAAATATCGATCTATCACTCCATTGCTGCCAGCCAATCTCACCGTCAGGAAGAATGACCCGGTGTTCAACAGTGGCAGCAGGGTTTTCTTGAGTAAGCAATGACAGACCCTTTTTTACCACGACACGATCTTCTTCCGGAATCATGGATATGAAACTGTGCCCGATCAACTCTTCTCTTTTTTTTCCAAAATAGCGACAGTAAGCATCATTTACGAAGGTGAGTACCCCCTCCGGCAGAAAACGGCAGATCATTTCGGTCTGATCTTCGACGACGTGACGATACCGTAACTCGCTTGCCCTCAGTGCATCCTCAGCACCCTTGCGCTCAATAGCATAGCGTATTGTCCGTAAAAGCAGTTCGCTTTCGATGCGATCTTTGACCAGATAATCCTGCGCGCCCCGTTGCAATGTTTTAATTGCCAGTTCTTCATCGTCAAGACCTGTAAGTACGACAATCGGTAATTGTGGTGCCAGTGCATATACCCTTGAAAAGGTATCGAATCCCCGACTATCAGGAAGTAACAAATCTAGCAGGATAAGATCGATGTCCCTTTCAGCTAAACGGTCAAGCCCTGTGGAGAGTCGATCAAACCACTCCAGAACATACCGGCCATTCCTCTCTTCTTTTACCATTTCAGATATGAGGCGAGCATCTCCAAGATTGTCCTCGATTAGCAGAATTTTCAATTTGTCATTATCCATTTTTTTACTCCATTGGCAATGTCACCACTTTTAACCAGAATTCTTCAATAGATTTTATAACATTGATGAACTGATCAAGATCAACCGGTTTCGTTATGTAGCAGTTTACACCGAGGTTGTAGGATTTAATGATATCCTGTTCGGCCTGTGAAGTGGTCAAAACAACGACAGGAATTCTTTTCAGGTTTTTATCGGACTTTATTTCGTCAAGTACCTCGCGTCCATCTTTCTTTGGCAGATTCAGGTCAAGTAAAATGAGATCGGGACGAAGAACTTTTGTATACTCACCTTCTTTCCGCAGAAAAGCCATTGCCTCTAGGCCATCTTCCACAACATTCAAGATGTTGAGAACCTTGCCTTCCTTAAGGGCTTCCTTTGTTAGACGTACATCCCCGGGACTGTCTTCCACTAATAAAATCTCTATTGTGCGTCCTCGTTCCAATTTCGAATCATGAGTTGAATTTGAAAAGTTGTCACCCATTCCTGTATTCCTCCTTTAAAACACTACTGCTATTATCATGATATTTTTTCAATCCCGGAATTGTAAAATTGAACGTAGAACCTTCTCCAATCTGGGAATCTACCCAGATTCGGCCTCCATGTCTCTCCACTATCTTTTTACAAATGGCAAGACCTATACCGGTACCGGGATAATCTTTCCTGCCGTGCAGTCGCTGAAAGATCTCAAAAATACGTTCATTGTATTCCGGATCAATGCCAATGCCGTTATCACGCATTGAAAAAAGCCAGTCTTCTCCCGTGCGTTCTGCCGAAATATGGATATGCGGCGGTTCCTCGCTACGAAATTTGATAGCATTGCTGATCAGGTTCTGCAGTAACTGCCTGAATTGTGTCTTATCAGCCATCACGTTCGGCAGGAACCCATGTGTTATTGTTGTGCCGTTTCTTTCAATTACCGACCGAAGATTGGTGAGAGTATAATCAAGGATCTCTCCGCAATCTATTTCTTCAAAATCTTTACCTTGTGTACCTGTCCGTGAATAGGCCAAGAGATCATTTATCAATACTTGCATCCTCTTAGCACCATCCACAGCATAGTTAATAAAATCATCAGCATTGTCGTCAAGCTTTCCTTTGTAACGACGGGCCAATAATTGAACATAGCTCACAACCATTCTCAACGGCTCCTGCAGATCATGGGAAGCCACATAAGCGAATTTTTCCAACTCCTCGTTACTTAGTTCCAGAGCCCTGGTATATTCGCGCAGTGAATTTTCTGCAAGCTTACGATTTGTAATGTTACGCATGGACTCAATTGCGCCGATTATATTTCTGTTGGAATCATACATGGGACTCGCCTTTGCCCACAGAAATATTTCTTTTCTTCCAACGGTTATGGAAGTATCAAGTTCGGCTACGAGACAATTTCCCTTTCTTGAAATATAAGAGTACTTCTTTTCTAATTCTTCATCAGGATCAAGCACCAAATCGATCAATATGGGTCTTCTCGCTCCATAAAATGGTATGGCATATTCATAGTTTCCTTTGCCTATTATCTCTTCTCTTCTGATTCCGGTCATTTCTTCCATTGTATGGTTCCAAACGATTACTTTGCCGTCCAGATCAATGGCAAGCATTGCATCGGGACTAAATTCTATGATGTCAGATAATCTCTGCTCCAGGTGCTGTCTCTTCTCGGAAAGTAAACCCACTGCCAGTGCAACAACGACAAACATTATCACCCTGAGATATACCGCTGTATTGATTAATCCCTGGGAAATGAAATCCGCTGTAATGTGCAGGATTCCCAACAGAAGAGCGATGTATACTGCCTTTTTCTGGTACCACAGTCCCGAAATCATAATGGGGATATAAAAAAAGTGGGTGTATACAATTTTAATTCCCAGGTGGCCATGTACATACAACGATAAGACTGCACAGATAAGCAGTAATACCCCCATAATAGTGTGTTTCATCGGTTCCCTTTTCAAGCGGCTTGGCCACATTCTCTCATCCTTTCTTTAGACTGCAACAATTGGATAACTGTGTCTTCTCAATATACGGGCAGAAATAGTCGTAATATCCGGATTAATGATAGTTTTTTCTTCTTAAAACTCTTCTATAACCTTGTTTCTGCCTGTTTTTATGTTAACTTGATGAAACCCAGGCAGGTAAAACTGGAGGGCATCCAGCAATAAAGTCACCAATCGCTGCTGCTTAAAGATACATTTGCTCTGTGTGCTTGACGGATGCATCATAAACAAAAAACCGCTTTCAGGCAAATCTACCCAAAAGCGTCATTAATGAATATCTTTCAGCAACCCGGCTATCATGACCTTCCGGCTTTAGACTCGTGGCTTTGCGCCACCACTTCTCGGTGACTTTACCTTTTTCGTTATACCTGTATTTTTCCGGAGCGTGTATATCGCAAACTTGTACACTTGTCAAGGAGCATTTTACTTTTTTTACAAGTATTACAATATGATATCCATGTATAGAATTTCAAAATATTGCATATTGAGATTATAGCTGAGGGTTGAGATTCAAGACAGTTTACTGTCATATATCCGTCATCCCATTTTTAAGGTGTTGACAGTGCTATTTTGCCTTGATCAATGTCATCAAATTAAATTTTCGGACTTTGAGTCGAAATACAATATGTTGCGATAGAAGTTAGCGGTTGTTCCCAATTCTATCTAATGTTCCGTACTTATGCCATAGTTGCGTATCTTCATCCTCAGGGTTTTTCTGTCGATACCGAGGAAATTTGCCGTCTTGCTGATCTGGAAGTTAAAGTGGCGCAAGACTTTTTCTATATGCTCCTTCTCAACATCCACCAGAG
>CAZKGS010000109.1:0-7875 GCA_964552105.1 uncultured Syntrophaceae bacterium | reverse complement strand
TGGACGATATTATGGAAGCAATAGGATTTATATTGATAGGTGGGTTGGCCCTTGCTGTGTGGGGTGCCACGAAGATAGGTGCTGATCACTCAAGAGAAGTGTGTGCGGAGGCTAATCTCAAGGGAGGCCTGAGGGAAAGGATTAAACTCGCAAAAGAAGAATGGGAAGCTATGTCTGAAGAAGAAAGAGAAGCGTTCCTTTTAGAAGGTATTGACATAAACCATGATTTTTTTACTTCCAGTGATTATAGCCTTGTGCCCGGAAACGCCTTTTATCCTGATGATTAACTCGTGTCCTGTTCCTATCGCGTCATTGCGGAGTGTCTTCCCCTCTTTTTGTACCTTTTTAGTTGTTTGCCTGACCCTTATCTCCAGCTACAATCTGATCTGCAAGTTGGCTCGCAGTGCTTTGTTTCTGTACGTTATTTCCCCTGTTTGTTCTTGCAGGTTGTTTGTCTGGCTCGGTTGATACATCAGCAGGATCTGCTGTTATTTCTTGACCTACATTGGCAGCCGCTTTATCCAACTCGGGGGTTGATAGTTCGCGGGATGGTTTCGCAGCAAAGCCCTTTTCCGTCAGGGTGTTTATATCTTTGTTGTACGCTTCTTGCATTGCATGACCGATTTGTGTCTCGTTCAGACCTTTGGCAATAGCTGTATTTTTTGCTTTCATCATATCCTGATATATGCCACTGGTAATATAATTGTGTACTTTCCGGTTTTGCCACATTTGCTGTCCTTTTATGTCACCACCTATACCACCTTTAGCTCCCGTCAGTCCGGTAAGCCATCCAGGAATCGACCATTTAAGATCAGTACTGGCAGTTGTTGCGATCTGTCCCATATCTATTCCTTTTTCCTCAAACACATTACTAACATATTTCCCGCCACTCGTTGCAGTAAGCTCTGCATTTCGTTTACCTGTTTCTCCAGAAGCACCCAATTTATTTGCTTGGATTAAATCAAAATCCCTTGCTCGGTTTACCGTTGTTGCATCATCCGATTGTACCAATCCATCCGCTCCACTGAGTTTTATCCCCCTTGTATCTTCATGTCCGGTTTTGTGTACGTCCCTGTGGTCATACACATTTCTACCTATATCCTGAGTTTCTTCCCCCAGCCTTGCGCTTGACCAGACAGGTTTTCCGTTTTCCGGATTCAATACCTGTATCCGGTCCGCCCCGTCTGCATCATGGTTCAGTATCACGTTGCCAGTCGAGGCAGTAAAGCCCCCTTCACCCCTTATTCCGACTATCTCGCCTGTGCCGGGGTCGTGGTGAATAGCATAGTGGCCCGCGGTTGCCCCTTCCTTTCCGGTTATCCTTCTGGCCTGATCCGCGTTTAAGTCGTATTCTTTCGTGCCGGTGTTATGCTCGGCAACCCTAACACCTTTATTTGTGGCCACCAGAGACGGGTGCAGGCCGCCATCAGTGTCTGTCCACATATTCATCTGGACGGTTGCACCCGCCAGATTATCAGACGTAACCGCTTTTCCGTGTCTGCTGAAATAGTTTGCGAAGTTATCGGCTTCCTTGCCGGGCTTGATTACCCTGTTCCCGATCCCCTGGGACGCTAATTGTGCGCGGCCAAGAGGATGACCAGCGATATTTGCCAGAATACCCCCGGTTTCCGGCGTTATCCTTCCGGTTTGAGCAACATCGTCCAGCGCCCTTCTTACCCCCATTTTTGCATCTTCATTGAACTTTTTCGATAGCTCGGTGCTGTATGCACCCTTACCTCCCAGGGCAGTAAGCCTGTCGCCGGTCGCTTCCAGGCCAATTCCTTCCGATTGACCCGCCTTTCCACCCGCTGCCAGCGGATCTCTACCGTCACTGATTATCTGAGCAGCACCGCCCGCAGCTTTACCCTGAACAACGGCCTGCTCCGCATTCAGCATACCGTCAACATCTCCGCCAAACATTTTATTTGCCGCGGCTTTGATCTGGTGTGTTTGCGCTATCCCCTTTCTTGTACCCATGACATTCGCACTTGCTGTCTCGGTAGAGGCACGCTGAACATTACCATGACCAATTTGATCCACTGCCCCAAGACTGGTTTTTACATCGGTTAATTCTTTATAAGCCCCTGCTCTTGATAGAGAAGCAAAGCTGTACTGGTTTGAAACAGCCTCCATGGGAACGGTACGTCTCAAGGCGCTAAGCTCTGACTGTCTCGGCCCGGGTCTCACAGCCATTGGCCCTGCTGCCGCGCCGAATCCTTTCATGTTGAACCCCGAAATTGCGTGCGCAAGGGTGGAACCTCCGAATCTTACAAGCATGCTGCTCATCAGGCCCGCGATCATCATTGCAGACCACCTGGCGGCTCCGAAGGCTGCGAGTGCCTTGCATGATGTGTTTTTCATCAACATCATGCTCAGGAATCCGATCTGACCGTTCTGTATGCCGTCAAAGACACTGTATGCCTTGTCCATTGCAAAACTGTGGGCCAGGGCATCGCATACGCCCCATGAAGTAAGAAACACAAATATGCCGAATATCATTGATACCGCTCTGGCAAATATGGGGGTTGGAACCAGCAGGAACAGAAAAGGCATGGTGCCAAGCATTATTGAAAATAGAGTGCTTCTCATTATGGGTATCCAGTCGTTCGCCTGTATACCCATTCCGACGAGATGTGTGCCCGTTGACTGACTTGCCAGCGCCGCCATCTGGGTGTCGGGATCAGTGTCCTGCATGACATTCCAAAGTTCGGAGGCGATCAGGTACTGACGCATTAACTGAGATTCGCTTACCGCAATACCGAGTATATTGTTTAGAAGGCCTGTTGCCTTGTCTTCACAGGTCTGGGTTAAACCCGGGCCTATGGCTCCTGTTGTTCCGGGCAGAACTTTTCTGCACCGTTCCTGCCAGAACTGCTGAACAGGGATACTGCCGTTTGTAAGAGTGCTGAAATACGCGTTAAGATTGGTCCATGCCTGGGTACATGTAACGGTGACACCCGCTTTGTTAGCGTCATCATACCAGACGGTATATATGGCAGGATTGGACGCCTGTTGAAGAAGGGGTATAAAGTCGGTGTTTATATTAATATCGTTTAAGTCCAGGGTTGAGCCTGGTCTTGACAGTTCAAAATAAAGACAGTCCTTGATGTACCGGCGAAGGGATACATTATTGTGTATTCCCCCATTACCCGTACCGGACAGATCAGCGCCCCCCGCAAACGCCTTCGTTAATATACTGAAGCCTATGCCGCCTGAATTTTCCCTGTATGAACGCGGATCTCCGCTTGCCCATATAATGTCCACCAGGCCTGTCTCTATCTTGTTTGCCAGTCCCGCAATGAATGCCACGCCGTCAGGTATTCCCCCGATCGCTATTTGCTGGTTTAACGCTTCGTCATATACCGTGATGGTAGTCGTGTTTTTTACGAACGCGGAGTATGTAATAACTCCCGCGAACAGCATTCCGAACAGGGAAACCCAGGCCATCGCGCTGCTTTTGCCGAATAAAATACCCCTGCCAATCGTGGCTATTCCGCCTATAACAATTCCTATTACAACAACAGAAAAAAACAAACCCCTGTAACTCGAGTCGGACATCATGAGACCGAGACGTTGAAAGGCATTTACCGTTGCGTTGAACTCGTTGTACACAGTATATGTCTTTAAACTGGCGGGGATATCGGCATTAGCCAGGGATGGAAACAGGATTGCCATTAGTGTAAAGAGAAAAATAATTGAAAATAGTTTGTTTTTGCTGTTCTCCAACTTGATCTCCTGATCTTTATCTCATCATTAGGCTTGCGGCATTGGATCCAAGATGTTTTGTCAATGACTGATTAATGTCATTATCCATTTTCGCAGTATAATAGTTCCACTGTATGTTAGATAGCGTACTGTCTATTTTGTTGGCGTATGATCGCTGCGCCGTGGCAACGTAGGTACGGAGCTTTGACCTTTTATCTTCCAGATCAGTAAGAGCGCCTGTTATCAGGCCAAGGTTGCACTTATACTGTGATCCCCCGCTTTTTGCCCCGGAACTGTTCTTCATGACATTCTGGGCTGTGTTGATCGCTCCGTTAATCGTGTCGTAGAAATCTATAATCATCTGATATGTGATGGTCGAGGCCGCAAGATCTGCGAATGTATCGGCTGCTATTGCCGTGTCTGCATTGCTGCCCATCGCTGCTATGTATGATTTCATTCCGCTGTAAATCGGGTTTGTTATGCTATTAACAAAATTACTTGTCTCGGCTGACATCGCGGCTTTTCCGGCCATATTGTCGGCGACCTCTTTAAGCTTTGTGTATGCCCAATTTCTTATACTGGTATACTGATGCCCGTTTATGTTTATGCTGCTGATTTTAGTACAATCACCGGCATCAACCGGGTCTCGTTCATACATTTCCCCGTTTACAAAGGCGTCTATCTTTTCAGCGGAGTTCTCGGAACAACTGTTGATATACTGAAAATTGATATGTTCGGCATCAACATTGATATCTCCTATGAAACCACGCATCAGCTTTGCGTATCCCACCGGAATACCCTTTTTGCTTGCGATGTGTTCAAGTACGGACCCGTCTGTTAAAAATATATCCTTTACCGCCGCCGGACAGTCTTTCATCGCATTGTCCATGGTGCCGGCACTGTTGTCCTGCGCCGCCTGATCGGTTGTTTTGTCCGCACCCAGCTTTATGACTTCATTATATAGATCGGATATTCCCGTATTCTGTGTGAAGTCTGTAACGGCCTCGGATTTTTTTGCCGCCGTCCATCCCTTGGTCGCTGTCGTTACAAGCATCGTAGCGGCAGCCTTTGACGCCTTGCAGTCGTTGATCTGCAACTGGTTTAACCTGTCCACTATTGCTGTAAAGGATTTTATGCCGTTGGCGCAAGGCTCACACAGGGTGTTCAATGCAAGATCAAAAGCAAAGGCCGCGGCAGCGGGCCCCATTACCCTTTGCAGCTTTTTGACAAGATAATCATACTGCATAAAGCCGATACCGCCTCCAAACAGGTCAATTCCCCCGCACCCCGTTTTGAAGCCCGGCGGCGTCACCGTGATGGGATGATCGACCCCCGTGTGCCACCTTGCCGACATATTGCCGATGGTTGCATAACCCCTCTTCTGCGTCTCAAAATATTGCGGGCTGACCACCGTCTTCTGCTGAATCCAGTCGTCGATCCAGCCGTCAGCGTTACAGGCCGTGGTAACGGTAATCGTGATAAATAATGCAGTGATAACGGATATGATTTTTTTTAACATTTAGCTGTCCTCCCGACCGGTGTTACTTGATAGATTTAATCGTTTTCAGTGTTTCGTTTTCTTTTCTTCTTGATTCAATTTCATCAGGATTGCCGAATAGATCTGACCTGAAGGCATAACATTGTATGTCTACGGGTTTGCGTTCCGGGTCCCTGAAATGCACCCTGTACTCAAGCGCCCTGCTTTTGAGCTTTTCGGTTATGAGGTCGATTATTTCCTCATCACCGGGGTCGCTGCAGCGTGACGCCGTTTCTTTATCCCCGTTGCCTTCAGCTTCCTTCGCGATTATATCTTTTAACCAGCCGGTACACACGTACACAGTGTCCTTCAGGGAAAACACGCTGCCGATTCCATTCATGTTAATGTGCGGTTTTACAATCCGCGTAAGACTGTTGAGATTAAGCCAGGACATCGGTTCGGATTCGGCAGATGTTTCTGTTTTATCCTTATTTTCGGTCTTTTCCGGTTCCGCTGGTTTGTATGAAACACTCAGGTGATCAAGTTCTTTCTTTCTTGCTTCCCAGTCTGCCTGGCGCAGGATAAACACGGTGTCGTCCTCCATTCTTTTTAGCTCTGATTTGGGCAGGTGGTGTGATTGCACCGCTGCCAGTATGTTGTCTTTATATTGTATGTTCTTGATAATCGGCTCCAGCATTTTCGCGCTTTTATGGGCATGGATGGCGATTACTGCTGTTCCTCCGTCTTTTCCGGGTATCTTGCCCAGGTCATGGCCGAGAGCCGCTATCAGGATCTTGCCCATGAGCAGAAAACGGTCATTCTTTTTGATAATGCCATAAGCCTCCCTTGATATATCCAGTGAATGCTCGCGTAGTGTCGAAGTCAGCGCATGATACTGTGACGGTGTTTCCTCATCTCCCGGCACAATTGAAGGGCAGTCACCGCCGGATTCGTCCAAAATACTCAATATTTCTTTTATTGCACTCAGGGCAGCGTTTTCTATTATACGTGCATGAGGCATTATGTATGATGTGAAGAAATCGTTTATCTCTACATGCTTCCAGGATCGTTCCGACCCCTGCGGGGAATTTATCTCTGCCCTATCAACGGAATTTTGCTTAACGGGATTTACCGGTTCCGTGCGCTGCACCGGCTTATCCATCCAGTATACCGAGAGTTCCTCAAGTGTTATCTCGCGTGTTTTCGGTTTGAATAATTTGTTGAACAGGTTTGGGAATAGCACCGTTGATTTTCTCTCCTACAAAGGTAATAGGAATGAAGGAAAACGAAGCGAAGCGGTCAACCTTCGCAAATAAAAGTCTCATGAATTTTCCGGGAGAGAAGTCCCAGGGTGTACGGTTTCCGGACAAAACCGTTACATCCCTTTTCTGTTAGTTCCTGTACGCGATCCGCGCCGTGCCAGCCGCTCGTCATTAAAACCCTTGCCTCCGGGTTTATTTCCTTGATCCTTTCAAGCACATCAAGCCCTCCGATTCCCGGCATGGCCATATCGAGTATGACCAGATCTATGTCCTTTTGAAATTCGCTGTACATATTGATTGCATCCCGACCGCCAGAGGCTTTTAATGCGGTGTATCCGAGTATCGCCAGGTATTCTGATATTATCTCGAGGTTTGCGGGTTCGTCATCGACCGCAAGTACTGTGCCCTGCCCTTTGATGATGCTGTCTTCGGATTTTGTCCTGTCGGCGATAACAGTACCGTTGTATTCGGGAATATATATATTAAAAGTAGTTCCCCTTCCCCTTTCGCTGTAGACAGTGATAATGCCGTTATGCTGTTTTACGATATTGTAGGCAATTGCCAGGCCAAGACCTGTGCCACTCTTTCTCGTTGTAAAATACGGCTCAAAAATTCTCCGTTTTGTAACGTCATCCATTCCCATGCCGGTATCCGTAATGCTTGTTTTGATGTATTTGCCAGGCATTAAACCGATAGTCGTGGTTTCGTTTTCGGTAAGAAACGTTTTGCACATATCCACATACAAGTCTCCGGCTTCACTCATTGCATGCCCGGCATTGATCAGTATGTTGAAGAAGATCTGTTTGACCTGACCGGGAACAGCCTTCACTGTCAGGGAACCGTTCTCAATGTTTTCATGAATTACGATGCCCTTATGGGTATTTGCATACATATTCAGGGTTGCCTTGACAATATCGCCCAGGTTTACCGGAACGGTGTCCAGGGTTTTCCCACCCGCATAGGATAGTATCTGCTCGGTTAGCTGCTTCCCGTCATCCAGCAGATCATTTATTTTGTCGAACTGCGAAACTACTGAAGGATGAAGATTGTTTTTCAGCAACAGCAGGGAAATATTCCCCTGAATGCCCATCAGAATATTGTTAAAATCATGGGCAATGCCCGTGGCCATATCTGCTATGGCCTCCATCTTCTGGATATTACATATTTTTTCAGTTATTTTCTTTTCTGAATACAGGATAGATCTATACGCCTCTATGAGCTTGAGCACTCTTTCGTCATGTGGATAAGATTCTTTCAATTCTTTCAGCAGGTTTTCGTCCATATTGCCTCCCTTTCAATAGAGTAATAGGAAGGAGATAAAATATAGCAACAGATAGAATTTTATCCCTCTTATGGCAAAAGTGGGGAATTACCTTGACACTGGGGGTGGAAGATTAATCTGGTACTTGACAAGTGGCAAGTCAGGTAGTC
>CAZKGS010000108.1:0-8010 GCA_964552105.1 uncultured Syntrophaceae bacterium | reverse complement strand
TTGAAGCCCATAGTTCCTCCAGAGTGATGAATTTAATGGAAATATGGCATAAAAGCGGAGAAATGTCAAATATTATTAATGCGTTACCTTTGCGTAATGGCATTTTCCAGCGTATGGTCTATACTTAAAGATGGAAAGAACGAAGAGGTTGTGCAAAGGTCTCTTTTTATCTCATCAAAGGCCGATGGGGGCATCGGCCCCTACAATCTCCCTGCCCTTTGACGTATCCGTCCACGGACAAATAAATTTGTCTTCGGCGAAACTTCGGCGTGAGCGCTCAGTCGAACGCTCAGCCGAGCAGTCCATGCCACCCACCTTTTTCCTTGTTCCTTAGTAGGAGGGCATGTTTTCTGAACGGGTTGAATACTTTAAAAATTTTAGCTTGACAAAAGAAATTTTTCATATAATCTACTCCCAGTATTCAATAAAGGAATTTAATCAATGATACATCAGTTTATGAGAAACAGTTTATTGGCCGTAGTAGTTAGCGTTGTAAACGTACTCGTAGTAGTAGTTACGGGGACCGCTGCTTGGCCATCCTGATGGATTAAATAAAAGGCAAGCCGCGGGCCCCTGAGGCCCGCGGCTTTTTTTGTGCTTAAAAAGCCGCATCTCGTGAGAGTTTGCGGCTTTTTTTATTTTAATACAAACAAAATTTAGTGAGGACAAAAATGGAAAAGACAGGTGCTGAAATACTTTTACAAACTTTGGAAGAGGAAGGGGTGGATGTCATCTTCGGATACCCGGGCGCTAATACCCTACCCATTAACGATGGTCTGCTTAAAAACCCGATAAGCCATTACCTGATGCGGCATGAACAGGCAGCCGCCCATGCCGCGGACGGCTATGCCAGAGTTACAGGCAAGGTGGGAGTCTGCCTTTCAACCTCAGGTCCCGGGGCCACCAACCTTGTGACCGGCATAGCAACCGCTTTTATGGATTCTACACCTCTGGTTGCCCTCACCGGTCAGGTACCCACCAGCTTTCTGGGAAGCGACGCCTTTCAGGAAACTGATATAATCGGTATTACAATGCCTATAACAAAGCACAGTTTCCTTGTAAGAGATGAAAGAGATATGAGATCTACCCTGAAACAGGCATTTGACCTGGCAAGAAGTGGAAGGCCAGGACCTGTACTCGTAGATCTCCCCAGAGATGTCCTGGCTGCTAAGTGCAGACTCGAGGACGAAAGGGATATTTATGCCGTAAAAAAGCAAAATAACGGTGCCGAAGACGATCAGGATCAATTGGAAAAAATCGTCATGGCATTAAATCGAGCGGAAAGACCGGTCATTATTATAGGCGGAGGCGTAAAACTGGGTAACGCATGCACAGAGATGACTGAACTGGTTGAGAAAGGTCAAATCCCCTTCGTCAATACGATGATGGGTATCGGATCTGTTCATGCCGCGAATGGTTATAACCTCGGTTTCATAGGTACACATGGGTTTGAAGCGTCAAACCGCATCATACATCAGTCAGATTTTATTCTCGCAGTAGGAACACGCTTCAGCGATCGCACTACATCAGATGTGAAAGAGTTCGCTCCCCTTGCCACCATAGCTCAGATCGATATAGATCCCACTTCTATAGGCAAAAACATAAAGGCAGACCTGTCGTTAATCAGTGATGTTCGGGAAGCTCTAAGCAGGCTGATTCCCTTGTTAAAAAGAAAAGATAGATTTGGATGGCTTGATCGAATAAGAAAAGAAAAAGAGCAAACGGAAAAAAGGAATTCTTTCAACGGATGCGGTCAACCGGGAAACTTTATCAACATGGTACAGGAAGCCATGCCGGAGGCGACAACTGCTGTAACCGATGTGGGATTGAATCAAATATGGGCAGTTCGCAGCTGGAAGACAAAGACTCCCCGTGGCCTGCTCACAAGCGGTGGACTAGGCACCATGGGATTCAGCCTCCCCGCGGCCATAGGCGCCAAAACGGGGACCCCGGATCGTGAAGTCGTGGCATTTTCAGGAGATGGCGGTTTCTTCATGAATATTCAGGAACTGGCGACAATAAGTCATTACAACATCCCGATTAAAATTGTCGTATTTAACAACGGCAATCTGGGAATGATACGCCAGATGCAGGATCTTTTTTTTGAAAACCGCCTCAGTTGCTGTGAACTGGGAAATGGAGCTGATATAGTGGCAGTGGCCAGAGGTTTCGGAATCGAGGCGGATCGGGTTCTGGTCGACAGCCCCGATTTCGGCATAGAAAAGATGTCCAAAACTGAAGGACCATACCTGTTAGAAGTTCTGGTCGATCCGGACAATTATGTATTCCCGATTATACCACCAGGCCGATCAAATATGGAAATGATCTACGGAAGATCGGATTGACAAAGCGGTCAGTGGACAGTGAACAGCATGGATTATAATGTTCGCCTGAGTTGTGACTTCTGACTACTGGCTTCTGAATTCTTCATTAAATATAGAAAGGTATTTTAAAAATGAATTGCGAAGAACATATTATTTCAATTTTAGTCAACAATAAGCCCGGCGTATTATCCCGTGTGTCTGGAGTGTTCGGGAGACTCGGGTATAACATAAAGAGCCTCTGTGTGGCGGAAACGACGGACCCTGAAATCTCAAGAATAACACTGGTCAGCAAGGCAAATTCCGGCTTCACTGAAAAGACTAAAAAGCAACTGAACAAGTTAGTAGATATAATTGAGGTTACTGAACTGAAGCCGACGAAATCTGTGCAAAGAGAAATGATGCTGATTGGTATTAACCTGAAAAAGAAAGTCAGATCCGAAGTTATGCGAGCTATCGACATGTTCGGATGCAAGATGATTTTCATGAAATCGGATTACTGTATTCTTGAGATCGTCGGTGATAAAGATGAAACAGAAACAATTTTAAATTACATTAAACCACTTGGTATCGAAGAAATCGCAAGGACAGGAATTATAGCATTACAACAAAAAAATAGTAATAAGACATAAAAGCCACATACAAAATGACAGTTTCAAAATATCTTCTTGACAAAGCAGACCGGAATTGTTAATAGTTTTGAATTCGCCAAGGGAAAAAGGGAGAAGCGATGAAAATCGCCATCACTAGCATTAAGAGCATCATTGTAATAATTAACATAATTATCCCCTTCCATACGGAGGCTTGGTGATGGTGTAACCCTTATTAGACATACAACTGAAAAACCGTTACCAGCCCAGGTAACGGTTTTTTTTTGGAAAAATTATAACTACTGCAAAAAAATACAATTTAATAAATGAGGAGGTACGCAGGTGAAATTAAAGGGAGCACAAATTTTAATCAGATCATTACTGGCTGAGGGTGTCGATACGATATTCGGTTATCCTGGTGGCGCCGTTCTGGATGTTTACGACGAAATATATAAAGAAAAAATTAAACACATCCTTGTTCGTCATGAACAAGGTGCCGCACATGCTGCCGATGGATATGCGAGGGCATCCGGCAAAGTAGGTGTTTGTCTCGTTACTTCCGGCCCGGGAGCCACAAACACCGTAACGGGAATCGCAACGGCATATATGGATTCAATTCCCATGGTTATATTTACCGGTCAGGTGCCCACGGCATTTATCGGATCCGACGCCTTTCAGGAAGCCGATATTACGGGTATTACCAGGCCCTGCACCAAACATAATTTTATTGTGAGAAATGTAAACGATCTCGCAAGAACTATTAAAGATGCCTTTTATATTGCCGGTTCAGGACGGCCGGGACCCGTACTGGTCGATTTGCCGAAAGACGTTATGCAGGCTGAAACGGAATACGCAGAACCCGCTTCTTTAAAAGCAGGTTCTCCCGATACTATGTATGTTCCGGATGTTGAAGCATTAAATCATGTTCTGGATATGATCAAGGAAGCCAGGAAACCCGTAATTATGGTGGGGGGCGGTATAATCCTTGGAAAGGCATCGGATGAATTGAGGGATTTCGTAAATAAAGTCCGGATTCCGGTGACCCACACGCTGATGGGTATCGGCGCTTTCCCCGGAACGGATCCGCTATCCCTCGGGATGCTTGGCATGCACGGTACATACTATGCGAATATGGCAGTAACCGATTGCGATCTTTTAATTACAATCGGCGCCCGTTTTGACGATCGTGTCACAGGCAAAATAGATGCCTTTGCTTCAAACGCAAAGATCATTCACATTGACATTGATGCGGCATCCATTAATAAAAACATTCTCGTTGATCTGCCGATCGTTAGTAACAGCAAATCCACGCTCAGGCAATTGAACAAAATGCTGGAGCAGAACCACTTTACCACACCTGAAAAAGAGCGAAAGGCATGGCTTGATCAAATAGACGACTGGAAAAAATTTGCTCCCCTGGCATATTCTCTGAGCGAAAACATCAAACCACAGTATGTCATCGAGACATTGTATAAACTTACCAGGGGGGAAGCTATTATAACCACTGAAGTTGGGCAAAACCAGATGTGGGCGGCTCAATTTTACAAATTCAATCATCCTAACACTTTCCTCACTTCGGGAGGTTTGGGTACGATGGGCTACGGGTTTCCCGCAGCTATTGGGGCGCAGGTTGCCTTGCCGGATAAAATCGTCGTAGACATTGCCGGGGATGGAAGCATACAGATGAACATTCAGGAGCTGGCCACTGTGGTAAATTACAATATTCCTGTCAAGGTTGTTATTCTCAACAATGGGTTCCTTGGAATGGTACGTCAGTGGCAGGAACTATTCTATGGAAAGAGATATTCTCATACGGGCATAAGCCAGGTTCCGGATTTTGTAAAGCTGGCCGAGGCATACGGAGCTGTTGGCCTGAGGGCCATGAAACCTGACGAAGTAGAGCCTGTACTCAAAAAAGGATTGGATACACCGGGTCCTGTATTCATGGACTTCGCAGTCGACCCTGAAGAGGGTGTTTATCCTATGGTGAACCCGGGCGCTCCCATAAGCGATATGGCTCTGGGAAAATGAAAGATTCACAAATTCGTGTAATAGAAAGGAAATGAAAATATGGAGGTAAAAAAACATATGATTAAGCTTTTAGTCGATAATAAACCGGATGTCCTTGCCAGGATAGCCGGTATCTTCAGTGGAAGAGGTTTTAATATTGAAAGCGTCACCGCAAATATCACAATGGATCCCAATATTACGAAAATCAACATCGGCACGACAGGTGATTCAGCAACTGTAACAAAGATTCAAAATCAGTTAAAGAAACTGGTGGACGTTCGTCAGGTTTCGCACGTACGAGAAACAAAATTCGGTCAAAGAGAGATGGCGCTAATCCGTCTTAAACTCACAGAAAAGAATAAAAACAAAGTCGAAAAAACGATAGAAGATCTCAAGTGCAGGATAATCACCAGGAAATCCGATTACTTTGTGATTGAAGCAACAGGAACTGAGGAAGAAATTGAACAGGTCTTGAAACACCTTAAACCTCTTGGTATGGAAGATATGAGCAGATCAGGCATCGTAGCCCTGTAAACAATAAAGGAGTGTAAATATGGCAAAGATAGAGATTGGCGGCGTCATGGAAGAAGTGATTACTTCCGAGGAATTCTCGCTTGAAAAGGCCCGGGA
Organism: uncultured Syntrophaceae bacterium; assembly: GCA_964552105.1. GTDB lineage: Bacteria > Desulfobacterota > Syntrophia > Syntrophales > UBA6807 > CAZGAK01. Next base: position 2,459 of record CAZKGS010000108.1, on the reverse strand, counting down.
AGTGTTGAAAGACGAAACGGTAGCCGTCCTCGGATACGGTGTCCAGGGTCCGGGACAGGCCCTCAATATGAAAGATAATGGCATCAGAGTTATTGTCGGACAGCGTGAAGGAGGCGCTTCCTGGGATAAAGCCGTTGCCGATGGTTTCGTACCCGGTGAAACCCTTTTCCCGGTGGAAGAGGCAGCCGAACGGGGAACCGTTATCGAGTACCTCCTCTCGGATGCGGGGCAGAAAGATATGTGGCCGAAGATCAAATCCCATCTGAAGGAAGGAAATGCCATCTACTTTTCCCACGGTTTTTCCATTACGTATAAAGACCTGACCGGTATTATTCCGCCGGATAATATAGATGTCATCCTGGTCGCTCCCAAGGGTTCGGGACGTACGGTCCGTACAAATTTCCTGGCGGGTAGCGGCATCAACTCAAGCATGGCTGTCTTTCAGGATTATACGGGAAAAGCCCGGGAAAGGGCAATCGCTCTGGGTATCGCCATTGGATCGGGATACCTTTTCCCCACTACCTTTCAAAATGAGGTGTATAGCGATCTTACGGGAGAGCGAGGCGTTCTCATGGGATGTCTTGCCGGCATCATGGAAGCCCAGTACAACGTTTTGAGAAAACATGGTCACAGCCCCAGTGAAGCATTTAATGAAACAGTGGAAGAGCTGACCCAGAGTCTGATCGGCCTGGTCGGAGAAAATGGCATGGACTGGATGTATGCAAACTGCAGTACCACAGCCCAGCGGGGCGCTCTCGACTGGAAAGGTAGATTTCGCGATGCCGTAGCGCCCGTCTTTGACGAACTATACAAACGTGTTGCCTCCGGCAAAGAGACACAGATTGTACTCGATGCCAACAGTGCCCCCGATTACAGGGAAAGACTCAACAAGGAACTGGATGACATGAAGAATATGGAGATGTGGCAGACCGGAGCAGTACTCCGCTCACTCAGGCCGGAACGCAGAAAGAAATAAGGAAAGCAGTCAGCAATCAGCCGTCAGCTCTCGGCTAAAACAAAAAGGCTGTTTCTCTTTGTTTTGCTGATGGCTAAATACTGACCGCTTAACGCTTACAAAATGAGGAGGCATTAATGCGAAGCGATTTGATGATAAAGGGGCTGGAACGGGCGCCTCACAGATCTCTATATAAGGCCATGGGATATACCGATGAGGAACTTTCACGGCCTATGATCGGTGTGGTAAACTCAGCCAACGAGATTATTCCCGGCCATGTCCACCTCGACGTGATTACGGAAGATGCAAAGGCCGGCATCCGGATGGCAGGAGGTACACCGGTAACATTTCCAGTCATCGGGGTCTGTGACGGCATTGCAATGGGGCACGCGGGAATGAAATACTCCCTTGCAAGCAGGGAACTCATCGCCGATTCCATTGAGATAATGGCAACGGCACATCCTTTTGACGGACTGTTAATGGTTACCAACTGCGACAAGATTGTACCGGGAATGCTGATGGCGGCTCTTCGTTTGAATATTCCTACCATCGTTATCAGTGGAGGTCCAATGCTGGCCGGTCATCTGGATGGAAATACGGTGGATCTGATCACTGTCTTCGAAGGGGTCGGAAAAATAAAATCGGGGAAAATGACTCAAAAGGCATTGAAGGCACTTGAGGATTGTGCCTGTCCCGGATGCGGTTCATGCTCCGGAATGTTTACGGCAAATTCCATGAACTGCGTAACCGAAGCCCTCGGGCTCGGTCTCCCTGGAAATGGAACTATTCCCGCTGTACATGCTGCCCGCAGACGCCTTGCCAAAAAAGCGGGCATGCAGATTATGAATCTCGTCAAAAAGGACATCCGGCCAAGAGATATTGCTACACTGGATGCCTTTAAAAATGCCATTGCCGTGGATATGGCTCTCGGCTGTTCCACCAACACGGTCCTCCATATTCCCGCTGTTGCCCACGAAGCAGGAATAACCCTGGACCTTGACCTGTTCAACAAAATCAGCGAGAAAACAGCAAATATCTGCTATCTCAGTCCTGCGGGGCCTCACCATCTTGAAGACCTTGACATGGCAGGAGGAATTCAGAGTGTTATGAAAGAGATAAGCAAAACAGGCGGCATCAATCTCGAATGTATGACGGTTACAGGAAAGACGGTGGGCGACAACTTAAAAGGGGTTAAGGTCAAAAACCGTGATGTTATACGCTCTATCGAAGATCCATACAGTAAAGAGGGCGGCATAGCCATACTGAAGGGGAACCTCGCTCCCGATGGCGGCGTGGTCAAACAATCGGCCGTATCGCCCGATATGATGGTGAATGAAGGTCGTGCCCGTATCTTTGATTCTGAGGAAGATTCTATCAAGGCTATCTTAGGGGGCAAGATTCATCCCGGTGATGTCGTTGTAATCCGTTACGAAGGCCCAAAAGGGGGACCCGGGATGCGGGAAATGCTTTCACCCACATCGGCCATCGTGGGAATGGGTCTTGA